>JAOUJX010000123.1 GCA_029882955.1 Gammaproteobacteria bacterium | reverse complement strand
AGCATAATATCGGACAGCGGTACGGATCGTTTGCTACGTAACATGTCTCTGAGCGAAACTACGCCTACCAGTTTGCCATCTTTATCCAGGATATAAGGGTGCTGACCACGATGACGCTCAAAGGCCTCATGCCCTTCGACCAGGCTCTTAAGGACGCTGCCTACAGTATCGTCGACTGGAAAACTAAAAACCTCAAGTTCCATCAAACCGCCCGCAGTATCGGGGTCATACTGCGAAAGTCTGCGCACACCTTCGGCACTCTCTGCCTCCATCGCCGACAGGAGCGCTTCGGAACTCCCTGCTTCCATTTCCTGTACGATGTCGGCCTGAGTGTCGCTATGCAATTCCTCCATGATTTTTGCGGCCACGGAAGAATCGAGATGCTCCATCATGGTAACCGCCAGTTCGGCGGGCGCTTCTTCTATCAGTTCGGCAGCGGTTTCCGGCGCCATCATTTCCAGAAGCTGATCGCGCTCATCGGAATCCATCAAAGAAACCTGACGCAGAGCCTCGTTGCTCGAAATGGACTCGACTATATCGGCAACCTGCTGCTGATTCGAAGACTCGATCGCATCCAGTAAAGAGGCTTCTGTCTCTTCGCTATCGCCTGGATTCAGATTTTTGAGATTGTTATTCATGATTTATCCTATCTGTTAACGCCTCATTATTAGACTGACCCTTTATTATTCCCACCGAAATACCCACGCCCCAATCACCAGAAGTACAACACTGGTTAAACTCAAAACCAGTAAATGATCGGCGATCTGCACCAATCCTGCGCCATCGATCATAATCTCCCGCGCCGCTTCGGTAACATGCGTAAGCGGTAATATCAGGGCAAATTTCTGCATCCAGGGATGCGCCCCTTCCAACGAAAACCAGATCCCGGATAAAAACATCATCGGCCAGCTCAGTAGATTCAACAGACCATTGGCAACTTCCTCACTGGAGATGCGGGCGGCGACAACCAGTCCGCAACAGATCAGACAGATACACCCCAATATAAATACGATGAACAAATCCAGATAACTACCGTGCATGCGAAAATCGAACACCATATCCAGGCCGATGAATATAACCACATTCACCACAACCATTAACCACAGTCTCGACATGACCTGGGCAGTGAGAAATTCCAGCGACGTTACCGGCGTTGCGCGCAGTCGTTTCAATACGCCGAATTTTCGATAGCGCACTATCACGTAGCCAATACCAAACAGGGCGCCCCACATAATATTCATCGCCAGCACGCCGGGCATCACCCAGTCCAGATAGCGTATCTCGTCGCCCTCAACCATATTCTGTTGCAGTTGCTGTGATGCGCCGGAAAATGCCGCGATTAATAATTTCTCAACGATGTAACCATTCGGCGAAGTCCGGTTGATCCAGTAACCGAAGCGCCTGGTATCGAATATTAAATCGATTTGATGGCGTTCTACTTTTTCCAGGTTTGGCTCAACTTCTTCGAACTCGATGAATTGAATAAAACGTGTAGAGGTGAAGTTTTGAGTCGCTTCAGCAGGGTTCGTAGAAGCGACTATACCTACTTTAAACTTTTGCGGATTCTCTTCGGTGAAGGCATACGCAAATACAAATATCATCAACACGGGTAACAACACACTCCAGGCCAATGACGAGCGGTCCCTGAAAAATTCCGTATTGCGGGCGACGAATAATGCATAAATACGATTCCACATCAGGCGCGTAACTCCTTGCCGGTTAATTCGAGAAACAGGTCTTCCAGATCGCGCGCGCGGATGCGTAGTCTATCCAGCGGAATATCCCGGGACAGCAAACCTTCGATGGTTTTATTCACATCACTGGTCAGAATATGGGCATTACCCTCGCGGTAAGTGGCCATGAACTGAGCTTCGCCCAGATCGCGCGGTAAGTCTTTTTCATCCAGTTGAATCACGACATCATCAAAGTGTTTTGCCAGTAGCGCATCCGGCGCATCATGGGCGATCATACGGCCATGATCCATAATCGCGATTTCATCACAAAGCTCATAAGCCTCCTCCATGTAATGCGTGGTTAGCAGGATTGTCGCACCCGCATCTTTGACCTGTCGCACCTGCTCCCATAGATTTCGCCTCGACTGCGGGTCAAGCCCGGTGGTCGGTTCGTCGAGAAATAAAATTTTAGGTTTATTAATCAGGGCGATGGCGAGCAACAGCCGCTGCTTCTGACCACCCGACAGTTGACGCGTATCCTGATGCAGAAATTCACCCAGTGCATAACGCGCGACCAGTTCCTCGATATCGGTAGTTGAGGGATAAAACCGGCTAAACAGAACCAGCATCTCCCGCACCGTAACAAACTCCTGCAACGCAGTGGTTTGAAACATAATGCCGGCCTCGTTACGAAACTGTCTTCCGAGTGGTTCACCCTGGTACAGGATACTGCCCGCGTCCGGCGTCTTAATACCTTCCATTAATTCTATGGTAGTGGTTTTACCGGCGCCGTTCGGCCCAAGCAAACCAAAACAACTACCCTGGTGAATTTCAAAACTGACGTCATTCACCGCGGTCAAAGAGCCAAAACTTTTCACCAGATGAGAAACTTGCAAAATAACAGCCATAATCGCCCCGGCTAAAACCGAACATCCTGCGCGTAGCAGATGTATTCCATTAAAGGTTTGGCCGCTTTAAAAGTGGCCTCGACTTCGTCTATAAACCCATCTCCCAGAATAATATCCGGTTTCTCATTTCGCATTAGAAAGAAGCTTTTGCGCTTTAAATCCTCAATATGTTGATGCTCGGGATCAAAACCTCTGGGTGGACGCTTCAGTCCATCGCCCTGAATGCCACCAAACAGGTCCTTCACCTTCGGGTTCGTTTTAATCCGGTTCCATTCGTTGGGATTATCGACAATGGTATTACGAATTTTGAATAACTCTTCATTCGGCGGCAACCAGATACCACCACCAAACACGGCTTCTTCCTGCGACAGGTGCACATAGAAACCCGCCGTGTGCGCATCCTTGCCCAATTCATGACGAAACTGGCAGGCAGCGTGGAGCTTGTAAGGGATCTTGTCTTTGGAAAAGCGCATATCCCGATAAATACGAAACAGAGAACCACCACGCGGCCGGGCATCGGCAATAAAATGAGGAGAAATCTTCTTCAACCTGGGCGCCATGGCTTCGATAAAGTCGAGCATGGGATGCACCACGGATTGCTGGTAATCGGCTTTGTGCTCATTAAACCACTGCCGATTATTATTTTTAGCCAGGGCTTTGAAGAATTCTAAAAACTTGGTTGTGAACATTTAACATTCTCCGTGGTTAGAGATGAATCATCCTTGTCAAGGACTCGCCGCGTAGCGGTGATTCATCTCTAACCACCACATCAGCATAAATTAAAGTGTACACAAAACCTCATGCCAGCAATAATACTATCTCCTAGCATTCTTCCACCTATCTGCCTAATGTTTACCTACCTGAATCCTGAAATCCGCCAACAGTTAACCGACACCGGAAAACTGGTGCGTATCGACCGCAAAGGTGTCGTAATTGACGATAACAATCCTGCATCGGTTGGCCAACTGATCATCAATCTACTCGGTCCAATTCCATTACCGCTAAAAATGGGTGGCAAGTCTTACCATGCGCAGTGGTACGCGGCCGTTCGCAGTACCGAGCTGGAGAAAGTAGAAGAGCTGGCATCGACTCTACGTGAAAGCGGGGGGCAAAACCTGTTTTCGACGCTCGCTTCTTCAATGGCGGTAAATAGCGTACTGGTGATTGGCGACCCGGTGAATGCTGAAAACCCGCTGGTACGAGTGCATTCGAATTGCCTGACCGGCGACGTGTTTGGTTCTGAACGTTGCGAATGCGGCCCGCAGCTCGAAACCGCCGTGAATCGAATTTCGCAGGACCCGGCTGGTGGCCTGATCGTTTACATGGCCGGCCACGAAGGTCGAGGCATCGGCTTATGGGCCAAGGCCGCAACCTATCTGCTACAGGATGCGGGAGAAAACACTTACCAGGCCAACGAATCCCTGGGCCTGCCCGCTGACTCGCGTGACTTCACCGACGCTGCGGCCTTAATTTTATACTTCCTCGGCGACCGGCCAATTCGCCTGCTCACCAACAACCCGAAAAAAATCAAAGACTTGTCGGGTTCCGGGCTCACACATTTAGCCACTGAAAAACATATAGCTGGTGTCAGCAAATGGAATAAGCGATATCTAAATGCAAAGCAGGATTGGGGGCATAAAATTGTTGATTCGGACATCGCCGATAGTTAATCAATCAACTCGCAGGGCACATTGAAATTCAACCTGAAACAATTGGAAGCCTTTGTCTGGGTCGCCGACCTGTCCAGCTTTCGCAAGGCGGCCGACCGTCTCAATACCACTCAGCCTAATATATCTTCTCGCATTGCTTCTCTGGAATCACTCCTTGATGTCACGCTGATGGAACGCGATGCGGGTTCGGTACGGCTAACCTCGAAGGGTCAGGAATTACTCGAACACGCGCGCATGGTACTGCGAGCCACGGACAACCTGATCGAAGCGGCCAATCAGGATGCGCTACTCAACGGCGTACTCCGGCTTGGCGTCACCGAAATGGTGGTGCATACCTGGTTGCGAGATTTTCTACGCGAATTAAAAGAGCGTTATCCCAACATTACGGTAGAATTGACTGTCGATCTTTCGGCCAATCTGGAAAAAGAATTATTCGAACGCTCCATCGATCTGGCTCTGCAAAGCGGCCCGTTCAGCCGCCAGACCACCGGCAACATCCACCTTGGCGTTTATCCGCTCATCTGGATTTGCTCACCAGGCACCGACCTCCCCACCGACAGGCCCCTGCAGCTGGAAGAACTGGTGCGTTATCCTATCCTCACCCATGCTCGCGGAACCCAGCCTTATGAAGAGGTGGCGGCGCATTTTGCGGCCAGGCGCGATCTACCGATACGCCTGGTGCCGTCAAGCAATCTGGCCGCCTGCATACACATGACCATCGATGGTTACGGTAGTGCGACAGTGCCCGCAGCCATGGTAATCAATGAACTTGAATCGACTGAACTGAGACAAATTGATTATGCCTGGACACCGAGGAGCCTCAGTTTCCACGCCCGCTACGACGCGGAAAAATCGGCTCGTTTCGTTCAGCGTGCTGCCGAAATTGCCAGCGAAGTAGCGACACGATTTTCACAGCAATTCGAGGCGAAAATTAATTCTGCAGGATAATTATTTGTGATTCATTTGATATATTTAAATAATTGGATCTTATCTACCAGGCCGTTTTAAACTGGCTTTTCAGAAACCTCGGGAAATTGGAGAGCAGCGCGTAATGAATCAGTCATCAATCCGTATGGGTGTGGACATTGGTGGTACTTTTACCGATGTCGTACTCGAAATCGGGGAGCAACAGTATTCTACCAAGGTGTTAACCACCTACACCGCACCCGAAGACGCCATCATCGATGGCATGCAACAGGTCTGCAAACAGGCCGGGATTAAACTGTCACGCGTAGAACAAATTATTCACGGCACTACCTTAGCCACTAATGCATTAATCGAAAGACGCGGGGCGAAGACCGCGTTGATTACCACTCAGGGTTTTCGCGATGTGATCGAGATGCGCAGCGAATCACGCTTTGAACAATACGATCTTAACCTGACCCTGCCCGAGCCTCTCCTGCCCAGACAGCAGCGCTATACCGTCGAAGAGCGTATCGGTGCCAACGGCGAAGTATTGATTGCCTTGCAACGCTCCGACGTCGAAGCCTTGATCGACAGCATTAGCAATATCGGTTACGAAAGTATTGCGGTTGGTTTAATGCATTCTTATTTAAATGGCAGCCACGAAAAAATGATCCGCGAAGTTATATCCGCAAAACTTCCCGAAGTATCGGTCTCACTATCATCCGAAGTCTCCCCGCAAATGCGTGAATACGAGCGCTTCAACACGGTGGTTGCCAACGCCTATATCAAACCAATGATGAAAAGTTATCTGGACAGATTGGGCGGCCAGTTAAAAAATTATGGTGTCAACTGTCCAATTTTCCTGATGCACTCCGGCGGCGGCATCATCTCGATTGAATCGGCTGCAGAATTTCCGGTAAGGCTGGTGGAGTCCGGTCCCGCAGGCGGTGCGGTATTCGCCGCGCATATAGCCGCACGCTACGGTCTCGATAAAGTGCTGTCTTTCGACATGGGCGGTACCACAGCGAAAATCTGCCTGATTAATCATCAGACGCCCAGGACCAGTCGCGTTTTCGAAGTCGCCAGAACCTACCGCTTTAAGAAGGGCTCCGGTATGCCGATTTCTATCCCGGTCATCGACATGGTAGAGATTGGCGCGGGCGGAGGCTCTCTGGCACATGTTGATTCGATGCGACAAATTCGTGTTGGCCCGGAGTCAGCGGGTTCCGAGCCAGGCCCGGCCTGTTACGGTCGTGGCGGAGAACGTCCGGCGGTCACCGACGCCGATCTGGTACTCGGTAAACTCGACCCGGATAATTTCGCCGGTGGCTCCATTCAACTCGATGCCGATGCCTCATCCACTGCATTGCAAAAGACTCTGGGCAGCATACTCGAGATGGACTCACTCACCTCGGCCTATGGCCTGTGTGAAGTCGTCGATGAAAACATGGCGAATGCCGCACGCGTGCATGCCGTCGAAAACGGTGAAGACCTGACCGACTACACCATGATTGCCTTTGGTGGTGCGGCACCGCTGCACGCCGGACGCTTATGCGAAAAGCTAGGTGTAAACCGATTGCTGGTACCACCCGGTGCGGGCGTCGGTTCGGCAATCGGTTTTCTGCGCGCCCCATTTAGCTTCGAAGCCAATCGTAGCGTCTATATGCGCCTGGCCGATTTCAAACCCGAAGTCATTCGCCAGCTGTTAACCGACCTCGAAACCGAAGCGACCACTTTTGTGCGTTCCTGCGATGCCGATGCAGAGATTCAGGCCGAGTATAAGGCCTATATGCGCTACACAGGACAGGGTGAAGAAATTCCTATCGTGTTGTCGGCCGACCAGGCTCGAAACCCCGATGCCGAAACTTTTCTGTCACTCTTCGAAACCGATTACATCAACCTGTTTGGGCGAGCGGTCGAAGGCATGGATATAGAAATTACGGTCTGGTCGGTGAATTCGACCACGCTTGCCGAGGCAGTAGCAAGGGTTCAACCCGTATCGGATACATCGCTGGTTTCGGCTAGTCAGCAAAGAGGGATTTTCGATCCCGCAATTGGCAAGATGGTCGAATCTACCATCTTCCAGCGCAACGATTTACAGCCCGGTGATGTCGTCGCCGGACCCTCCGCTATCATCGAAGACGAAACCACGATCATCCTGCCGAGTAGCCGTCAGGCGATTCGCCAGCTAGACGGATGCATTGATGTAACCCGGGAGAAAAACTGATGACCCAGAAAACCTCAACCGTTTCCAACCAGGTGATGTGGAACCGGCTCATCTCGGTGGTCGAAGAACAGGCCCAGGCCTTAATCCGTACCGCCTTCTCACCCTCGGTACGCGAAGCGGGTGACTTATCCGCCGGTGTTTATGACACCAAAGGCCAGATGCTGGCGCAAGCCGTCACCGGTACGCCCGGACACGTCAACGCCATGGCCGACTCGGTCGCCCATTTCATTCGGCGCATCGGTTATGACAATATTTTCGAAGGCGATGTGTACATCACTAACGATCCCTGGGAGGGCACCGGTCATCTACACGACATCACCGTCGTCACACCATCGTTCCACCAGGGTTCACACGTCGGATTCCTCGCCTGCACGGCGCATATTGTCGATATCGGCGGCCGTGGCTTTGGCGCCGATGCGAATTCAATTTACGAAGAAGGCATGTACATCCCGATCATGAAATTCGCCGAAAAAGGCCAAGTCGACCAAACCCTGATTCGCCTCGTACGCGGCAATGTGCGTGAGCCAGACCAGGCGATTGGCGATTTCTACGCATTGGCGACCTGTAACGAAATTGGTCATCGACGCCTGATCGACATGATGACTGAGTTTAAATTGTCGGACCTAAACCACATCGCCGATTTCATTCTGGAAAACTCACGTCGCGCGACGCTCGAATGCATTGCTGCATTGCCACCCGGTAAGGCATCGGGCATGATGACCATCGATGGTTACAGCTCGCCTGTCGATCTCAAGGTATCACTCGACATTCAGCAGGACCAGATTCTCTGCGACTTTACCGGTACCTCCGGTCTGGACAAGAAAGGCATTAACGTACCGCTGGTTTACACAAAGGCCTATACCTGCTTTGCGCTCAAATGTGCCATCGCACCCGAGATTCCAAACAATGCGGCGTCGCTGGCACCTTTTGTCATCACGGCACCTGAAGACACCATCGTCAATGCCGTACATCCCGCACCCGTTGCTTTAAGACATGTCATTGGTCATATGATCCCCGATGCAGTTTATGACGCGCTGGATAAATTATTGCCCGACAGGGTACCGGCAGAAGGCGCGGGAACGCTGTGTAACTTCCAGGTTTCGCTACGCCCGCGTACCGATAGACCTGCCTCAAAAAATGCCGTTAGAGCCGAGGTATTAACCTTCAACTCAGGCGGTTCTGGTGCCCGACCGCATTCCGATGGATTGAATGCTACCGCCTTCCCATCCGGCGTCATGACCATGCCGGTCGAAGCCACCGAACACACCGGTCCGGTCATCATCTGGCGTAAAGAATTACGTCCCGATAGCGGCGGAGCGGGAAAATATCGCGGTGGACTCGGGCAATATATGGAAGTCGGCGCCACCGAAGACCACGAATTCGACTTCTCCGCCATGTTCGATCGGGTTGATCATCCCGCACGTGGTAGACAGGGCGGTAAAAATGGCGCGGCGATGACTATTTCACGAAGCGATGGCAGCGCCATGAAAGGTAAAGGAAAGCAATTTGTCCCGGCCGGCCAGCGAGTAATGCTGGCCATGCCGGGCGGTGCCGGTTATGGCTCTGCCCGCGAGCGAGATCCCGAGCTGGTGAAGCGCGATTTAAGCCGTGGCTACATCAGCGAAGACGTCGCACGCGAAGAATATGGCTTAAGCACAAAAGACATTGCCAGTGCCATGAAAACTTAACGCCGTTAACAGGTTAATCGAGCTCGCCGCGAGCCGGATAATCGTTGGCGACGACAAAACCCAGCGCACCGAGAATTTCCTTAAAATGTGGACGCGCAAAGGGCATGGTGCTGACCTGGCTCCAGTACAGCGTCTCATCAGGGCGAATCAGGAATAAACCCGGTTCGCTGAATTCTGCCGGTTCTTCGATACCTATCGACGTTTTACCTTTGCCCGCTGAGCGATGCAGGCCCCAGGCGCGTGCCTGTTCGATGCTGAGGTCGTAACCCAGATTGATATTCTGCAAGTGCCAGTCGTCACTCGACTGCTGAGCACGTTCCCGGTCATCGCTACTTAGCGCCAGTACGGTCACGCCAGCCTGCTCAAAATCACCAGCCAGCTTATCCAGCTCCTGGAGATATTTCGCACATAACGGGCAGTGCAAACCACGGTAAAAAACCAGCATGGTGAATTTTTCGGGTGTCTGCATCGACAGGGACCAGGGCCCTTTCAGGGTTGAAACTTCCAGTGCGGGTACAGCCTGACGCGGTTTTAATACATTCATCAACAATCTCCAACTAGTCGGTTTAAACGATACGGCTGGCACTATAATGAATCTGTCTGTACTATTGGTAGCCTGTTTACCCCTGATTACTATCATTTAGTACAAACTATCGAATAAAAATGGACCGCCTCTCGTCATTACTCGAATTATTTCGCCCAAAGACCCGCAAGGTAGAGTTACTTAGCGGCCTGAACAACAGACTGGATATCTCGGCAGACTCGGCTATCGGACTGGTGTATAAAGGTAGTGCGATACTTAAAGACGATAACACCACCTGTATTAATATCAGCCAGGGCGACATACTCTGGATCACAGCCGGAAACCAGTTTGAACTTATCTCCGATCAGGCAGGTTTTGAGCTTCTTTGTTGCCAGCTCGAATTCGGCCCGGTACGTCTTAACCCTCTGTTCGACATGATTCCAGCCGCCCTGCACTTAAAGGATTGCGAAGCCTCGCAGGAAAGCCTGAAACCGATTATAGAGCTGCTACTACAGGAAAGCCTGCAACAGCGCTGTGGTCAGGAAACCGTGCTCAACCGCCTGGCCGAAGTGCTACTGGTACACGTCCTGCGCTATGTGATGAAGCATCAGAAAATTGAAACCGGGGTACTCGCCGGCCTCGCCGATATTCGACTGGCGCGCGCCATCACCGCGATCCACAGCCAACCCGAGCAGCGCTGGAGCGTGCAA
>JAOUJX010000122.1 GCA_029882955.1 Gammaproteobacteria bacterium | reverse complement strand
CCGGATAAATGATTAAACGGGCCTCTCTTCCCTTGCTCTGCATTACCTCGATACTTGTTTCGATGACACGGCGGCGCTGATACTGTTCTTCGTCACCGATAAATACCAGCAAGGGCAGGATCAGGTCATCGATTTCCGGAGCATAGCCGTAGACCTGTTGAGGCTCTGGCGCATTCGGGTCCTGAAGATGCGGGTAATAAGAGACATAACAGGCGATTTCGTTTTCCTGCCGCTTGAAGGTGGTTGCGACTTTTAAACTGTAATAGCCGCCGCGAGTATGCGAATAGAGGCAGGCCTTATCGCTACTAATGTCGTCGCGCGCGAGTAATACATCGACGGCTGCATCGACGTCTTTCTCGAGTGCATAATCGTGATCAATCGGGTGAGTGCCGAGAAAGTGGGCTTCGTAGATATTCGGTGCCAGTACGACGAAACCACGTGCAGCCAGTCGGCGCGCATGGCGTTGCACCAGATCATCCAGCCCACGGCGACCGTGTACGAATAATACTGCGGGGTATTTCTTATTATCGGCGGGCCTCATCACCAGCGTGGGGACTTCCACCTCGCCGCTCATGTAGCTGGTATGACTGGTATCGACTGAATAATTCGCTGGTACGTCGATTTGCCCGTTATCCCACCAGCTGTCCTGCCACCACCAGGTATTGTCTGTGTCTGGCGAGTGGGCGAATACCGGGTGATTCGAAAAAATAATCAGGAGAAAAAACAGCAGAACAGATGATAATTGCATGAACCTAAACCTCTCAAAGAAGTTTAACAAATAAAGAAATTATACAATCGAGCGTTATCAGTGTCGGTATATCTTTGTAGACAGGGGGATCCACTCGAGTCTACCCGCTTGCACCCGTATGAATTCGTTGAGAAGATGCTATTACCCCAGGTAACAAGCTAAAACCATGAGCAAAATATCAGTCGAAGAATTCAACGAAATAATCAGGACAGAATTGCCCTGGGCGGATGAGGCCGGTATGGTGCTGCAAAGCATCGAAGCCGGAAAAGCCGTGCTGAAACTTCCCTTTAAACCCAACTCGCTACGCCCCGGGGGCACGATTGCCGGGCCACATATGATGGCACTGTCCGATGCCTGTATGTATGCCGTGGTGCTCAGCCTGCTGGGTGAGGCCAAACTGGCAGTGACAACCAGCTTCAATGTTAATTTTCTACGCAAACCCGGTGAGACGGATTTGTTCGCCGAGGGCAAAATTATCAAGCTGGGTAAGCGCCTTGCTATTAGCGAGGTATCTGTATTCAGTGACGGCAATATCGTCTCGCATGCAACCGGGACTTATTCGATTCCACCGCAAGGTTAAATTCAGCTGGTGCCGAGAATATTGTATATTGTATACGATTATGTTTTACTCGTCGGTTCCGATAAAAAATAAATTCCGGGGAGTTACAAATGAAGAAACCTTTTACTATTACATCGCTCGTCCTGGCGTCGCTAGTATCAACTAGTGTTTTCGCTGCCGGGGACGCAGAGAATATCAATAAACTGAGTAACTTTAAGAAAACCGGCGGTGGCCAGGGTGAAGTAATCGCTCAGGACACGAAGTTCGCCGATAACATTAGAAAAAATATTCTGCCGCATATAAAAATGCCGGCCGGCTTCAAGATCGAGCTGTTTGCGGTCGCGCCCGATGCGCGCCACCTCGCTATTAGCCGTAATAAGGGTGCGGTCTGGATCGGTACTCGAAAAACCAAGGTATGGCAGGCTACCGACCGGGACATGGATAATGTAGCCGACACGGTAGAGCAGTTTGCGCCAACGGTAAGCTTTGATATCCCGAATGGTGTTTGTTACTCAGCCGATGGGCATCTGTATGTGGCAGAAAGAAACCGGATACTATGGTTTCCAGCAGCGGAATACTTCATGGAAAGCCCGGATACTGTAGCTATTCCAATTATACCGCAGGGCGAGTTGATTCCGACAGAAGAAGAGTCCTATAACCATACTGCACGAGTCTGTGCGATCGGACCCGACAATAAGCTTTACGTTAGTATGGGGCAGCCCTTCAATGTTGCTGGACCCGATAAATATCCGTTATACGACGAAGTTGGAATTGGCGGCATTATCCGTTTCAATCGTTTCCCGGGTAAGCTTGAGCGAGAGGTAGTGGCCATTGGTATTCGTAATTCGGTGGGACATGCATTCAACCCGAAAGACGGTTCACTCTGGTTTACCGATAATCAGGTTGACGGTATGGGCGACGAAACACCACCTGGCGAGTTGAATAAAGCCTGCTCCCTCGGTCCTGATGTCTGGTATGGTCACCCGTACTACGGTGGCGGTAATGTTCGTACCAACGAATACAAGGATCAGAAAATTCCGAAAAAATACGCCGACAAGTATTGTAAAACTCAGGTCGACATGATCGCCCACGCGGCTGATTTAGGTATGATGTTTTACACAGGAAGAATGTTCCCGAAAAAATATCATAATGCTATTTTCAGCGCTCAGCATGGTTCATGGAATGCGATTAAGCCAAGAGGTGCACGTATAATGGTGACTTATCTCGATTCCAAAGGGAATGCGGAAAAGACCGAACCTTTCGCCGAAGGCTGGATGACCGAGATGGGAACCTATCTGGGTCGCCCTGTAGACGTTCAGCAATATATCGATGGATCATTACTGGTCTCCGATGACAAAGCGGGTGTCGTGTACCGTATTTCGTATCAGGGTTCATAAGTATTAACTCGTAAGTCTCAGGGGGAGGGCTGGTCAGCAATGCGACCAGCCCTTTCTTCCCTGATAATATTAACCAACACAATCTTAAATTATGAAACTATTTAAAATAGCGTTTGGGCTGATTTTATTTTCATTGTCGCCAGTGAGTGCCGCTGTGAATGGTGAGGCGATGGTGTGCGATGGAAAAGGCAATTGTCAGACCGAAGCCGAATATCAGGCTTACCTGAATTCACCAGATTATTATTGTAATTATTATGCCAAATATATCTGGAAAGAGTCCGAAAGAGCCTATGGCAAGAAACAATACGCCTATACCGAAGAAAGGCTGATGAAAATCAAATCACTCAAAGAAGAAGGCATTTCCTCCTGTGGAGCAGGAAATCGAGCGGCCGGTGAAGAGAAACTACTTCAGGCGATTAGAATCATTAGCTTTACGCCACCGGCAAAATAGTGGGCAGGTATATTTGCGGCATTTATCTGTCGATTATTGTCTTACTTTATCCGCAGTCCGGGCTAACAGGCGAAGATCCAGGTGTAGCTAAGGCCGGGGAGGCTGTTGTTGCTCGTGTCTGTGCGAACTGCCACGGTATGAACGGATTGGCTGTACAGGGCGGGAACTCTGCGATATCTCCGATAATCACGGCCCAGAAAGAAGACTATCTGGTAGCAAGATTAATGGACTACCGGGCTGGTAAAATTCAGCACCCGCAAATGAGTTTGATCGCTAATATGATCTCTGAGCAAGATATCCAGGACGTCTCCGAGTGGTATTCCCTGATAAATATATCCAGCCCGATTTTCGGTAAATCCGCAGCCGAAATTGATAGGCTGAGTGAAAACTTCAGCGATAAAGCCCTGTCTGGAAAAGATAAAGTGGTCCAGGCCTGCGCCAGTTGTCACGGCATTGACGGGCGTGCTATCCCCAGTACGGAAGCCATATTGGCACCGAATTTGGTGCCACAGGAGAAACATGTCCTTGAGTTCAGATTAAGGGATTACAAGTCGGGTAGAAAAAATCATCCAGTAATGACGCCGATAGCCAAAGGACTAAGTGATCAAGAAATCGAAAATATTTCAGAGTGGTATGGCAGTATCGAATTCAGTTTGCAGGAATCGAAATAAAGCCGGTTCTCGATAGAACCGGCTTTAGCTTCCCTGCATCGCCACGGTTTAATACATATGCTGGCCACCGTTAATCGACAGCGTTGATCCAGTGATGAACCCGGCATTGTCCGCTACCAGGAACTCGACGCCACGCGCGATTTCACTGGCTTCGCCGAGACGACCTACGGGAATTTTGGCGACAATCTTTTCAAGCACGTTTTCGGGAACAGCACGAACCATTTCTGTTGCAATGTAACCCGGAGCAATGGCGTTTACCGTAATGCCTTTACCAGCGCCTTCCTGTGCCAGAGCCTTGGTAAAACCGTGGATTCCGGATTTTGCCGCAGCATAATTAACCTGCCCGTACTGACCGGCCTGGCCGTTGATTGAGCCGATGTTGACGATACGCCCGAAGTTACGCTCGCGCATACCATTGAGAACCGCGTGGCACATGTTAAAGCAGGAGGTTAGATTCGTCTGTATAACAGCATTCCATTGCTCGTAATTCATTTAATGTTTTCCGCCAACCTGACCAACAAAATACTTAGCGTTCTACCGCAATTGCCACCCCTTGTCCGCCACCAATACATAAGGTAGCGAGTCCGCGACTGACTTCGAGCCGCTTCATGCCGTGTAGCAGGGTGACCAGTACACGGGCACCAGAAGCCCCGATAGGGTGACCAAGCGCGATCGCACCGCCGCTAACATTCACTTTCGACTGATCCCAACCCATTTCCTGATTGACAGACATCGATTGCGCGGCGAAGGCTTCGTTAGATTCGATTAAGTCCAGATCTTCGACCGACCAGCCCGCTTTACTCAGGCATTTTTTCGATGCCGGTATCGGACCGGTTCCCATAATGGCCGGGTCAACACCTGCACTGCTATAGGCTTTGATGGTTGCCAGTGGGATTAACCCCAGTTCGCGGGCCTTCGACTCGCTCATCAACATCAGTGCTGCGGCGCCATCGTTAATTCCGGACGCGTTACCGGCCGTCACAGTGCCTTCTCGATCAAATGCGGGACGCAGTTTTGTGAGAGATTCGGCAGTTACCCCGGCTTTTGGATATTCATCACGGTCAAACACAACCGGATCACCACGACGCTGTGGAATCTCTACCGATACCAGTTCGTTTTGAAAAAGATTGTCTTTTTGAGCCTGTTCGGCCTTGTTTTGTGATGCCGCAGCAAAAGCGTCCTGGCCTTCACGACTAAGATCCCATTGGTTGGCGATGTTTTCAGCGGTAGTACCCATGTGATAATCGTTGAAAGCATCCCACAGGCCATCGACGATCATGCTGTCGATCATCTTCCAGTCGCCCATACGTTGCCCGTCTCTCGATTTCGGCAGCACGTGCGCCGAAGCACTCATATTTTCCTGCCCGCCTGCAATAACGATATCAGCGTCGCCGCACTTGATAGCCTGGGCGGCCAGATGTACGGCTTTGAGGCCGCTGCCACAAACTTTGTTTATCGTCATGGCGGGACATTCTTTGGGTAGTCCGGCGTGGATAACCGACTGACGAGCCGGGTTCTGGCCGCTACCTGCGGTTAAAACCTGGCCTAAGATGACTTCATCGATCTGCTCGGCTGCGACACCGGTGCGCTCGAGTAAGGCCTTGATCACAATGGCACCCATTTGAGGAGCAGGCATAGAGGCCAGGGCTCCGCCAAATGCGCCGATAGGGGTTCTTACCGCGTCAACTATTACTACGTTTGTCATAATTATTGCCTAAAAAAAGCCCGAACTTAGGTTATAAGCCGGGCTAAAACACTGTAAACAGCGAGGAGGAAAGACGACTACAGTCGGAAACCGTAGTCGTCAGAGTAAACAGTCAACTATGCAGCCTTCCTGGCCGCCTTGTTCATTTCCTTTTCAATCTTTTCTACAGTTTTCTTAGCCTGGGCCTGTACTTGAGCCAGTGAGCCTTCAAATACTTTACCGGCTTCGGTCATCGCAGATTCTACCGCAGCAGCATTTTCCTTGCTGGTGGTAAGGAATTTTTCACCCAGAACTTCAGCATATTTCTGTTGTAGAGCAACGGCTTCGTTCAGGTCTTTGGTTGCGGCCAGAGCTTGCAGGTGTGTCAGGTTAGACTCCATCAATTCAGCCGTCTTTTCTGACTGGCTTTTGAGCAGATTAACGGCCAGAGCGGTGTTGTTTTCGGCCAGTTTCATAACAGGCTTAAGGCTTTCCTGAGCTAATTTTACGAAATCTTCATACATGAGTATTTCCTCTTTCGAGCGTTAATTAAAAATGTCAAAATTCGATGTTGCACCGCAGCAATAGGGCTAATATAGGATTAAATAAGAGGGCTGTCAAGAAAAATGATGCAATGCACAAAAATAATTTTAGGAGCGTTTGAATAGTTAAACAGGCGCGCATTCATCCATAGATGCACCAGAATACCGGCTGCATACCCCAGAGCAATTACCGGGGTCCACTTCGGGTGCCCGAAGAAGGTATATTTACCATCGGACTGCCCCATCAGCGCTACCCCTGCTGCAATGATCACCGGCCTGGACTTTCGTAACAGAGTGAATTCCTCCGCCATGACCAGCGCATAAGCGAGTTGAACCTACGCTGTTAACTGAGCCATAATGCCGGGCAATTACCCATTGCATATTAATGACCGAACAGGAACAAGCAGACTGGTTCGACGATATCGAAACGATTATCGCTGAACCATTGAATTTCAAAGCCAAACTCGCGATAGGAGAGGATGCGTACGCCTCTTTGAAAGTCAAAAATGCGGTGATCCAGGTATGGGATGCCGCCGGGGTGGCTACGACGGCGGCAGTTGTCGCGAAGTCTTCGGTAGTGGCGTCAACGTTTTTTGCGCCGAGCGGGTTTCTTGCCGCGATAGGGCTCGGCACAGCGGTAACTCCGCTAGGCTGGGTGATTGCTGCCAGCGTGGTAACCGGGGGCGCCTGGCTGGGTATTACGCGACATTTGAAAAAAAATGTAGCGAGCAAGATAACCGTCGTACCCAATTTCATTAACACGCCGCTGGATGTGCTGGCGCTTGGGTTATTTGACCTGTTGTCTCCGCTGGCACTCAAGGTGGCTTATGGCGATGGTGGTCTGGATGATTCGAGGCGAAAATTGATCCAGGGTTATTTTGCCAAAGAATGGGGTTACGATTCCCGCTTTGTCGATGAAGGTTTGAGATATGTCGAATCAAGTCTCGGCGATCTTTCCATTCCAGATCTCGCGCAAACTATTGCTGATTTTACCCGGCAGAATCCGGACTGTAATTTCAGTATGATGTCGAAGGAAATTCTGGTTTTCCTCAGAAATACTGTCACAGTAGACGGTAAGCTAAACCCCGAGGACAGAGCAGCCATCGACGATATTGAAACGATATTTAAGTCAGCCAATAAGTCTATATTCAAGCAGAAAATCCACCGGGGCTGGTTTTCAATCCGACAAACTGTCGTTAAGGCCGTCACTTTTAGAAAGTCGAAGTAAGCCGCGAACAACAAACATGGCACTAAAATCAACTATATTTAAAGTAGTATTGCAGATCGCCGATATGGAGCGTGATTACTACGCGGAGCATTCGCTAACGATTGCCCGGCATCCCTCAGAAACCGATAAACGCATGATGCTGCGATTACTCGCTTTTTGTATCGACGCCAACGAAAAGCTGGCCTTTAGTAAAGGCATATCTACCGACGACGAACCCGATCTATGGCAGCACGAGCTGCATGGTGAAATCAGTCACTGGATTGAACTCGGTCTGCCCGATGAAAGGCGCATTCGAAAAGCCTGTAGTCGCGCCAGACGGGTGACTATTTATACCTACAATCAACGTAGCTTCGACGTCTGGTGGCATCAGATAGAGAACAAACTGACACGGTTCGATAATTTAAGTATTTTTAATATATCGGATTCGGAGCTAGACAGTCTGGGAAAGCTCGCCCGGCGGACCATGCAATTACAGTGCACGATTCAGGATGGGGATATCTGGATTGGGGATGGTGAGCGAAGTGTACATGTTGTTTTGCATGATTTGTTTGCATGACAGATCCAGGTGTGTCTCTAACCTCTCGATCTATATCGATGCATTCATCGGGGGCAGCGCAGACCTGAAGGCTGGCCCGTTAAAAATTGAAGTATTTAGCCAATTAAGGGAAATCGACAGTCGGTCTTGGGAAGCGAGTCGGAGGTTTTTACAGGGATTCTGGCGTCTAATAGGATGTGACTGCCCGGGCGGTTCACATCGATAGCATACTGTTATCGGGATTTAAAATGTGGCACAGTATTTTTGTTAATAGAAAAATAAACCGAGGGCGTTTTAATGGCTAATCCAACCATTTTAATCACCGGTGCCAATCGCGGCATCGGCCTGACCTTAACCGGGCAGTTTGCAGAAGATGGGTGGCAGGTACTCGCCTGCTGTAGAAACCCGGATCAAGCAGGGCAATTGCAGGCACTAACCGAACGAAATCCGTCTATCGAAGTCCATGCTCTGGATGTCACAAATTATAAGCAGATGGGGAGGCTGGCGCATCAGCTAGCTGACAGGCCGATTGATATTTTGTTGAGTAACGCGGGCATCTATGGCTCGAAAGGCGTCAGTTTTGGTGAAGTCGATGCGCAGGAATGGCGACAGGTGCTTGAGGTTAATACGATTGCACCGCTGATGCTGGTACAGGCCTTTGTAGAGCAGGTGACTGCCAGTCAGAAAAAAATAGTGGCGGTTATCAGTAGCAAAGTAGGGAGTATCGCCGACAATAGTAGTGGAGGAAGCTACGTTTACCGCAGTTCCAAGACGGCAGTAAATCAGGTCGTTAAAAGTCTTTCCATTGACCTGGCTGACCGTGGTATTAGTGTTTTGAGCCTGCACCCTGGTTGGGTTAAAACAGACATGGGAGGACCCAACGCAGAAATCAGTACCAGGCAGAGCGTGTCCGGATTGAAGAAAATTCTTCAGTCGGCGGGTTCTGCGCAAAGCGGGCAATTTATTGAGTTTAATGGTGATCCCATCCCGTGGTGAAAACCCGTTCTGAAAATCAGGGCAGCCAGGTATTAATCCGGAATTGCGGAATTGTTACGGTAGATAATAAATCACTGAAAATTGGTATTTTCGTACTAGAATCATGATTATACGAAAATTGGATTTTAAAATTGAAAAATCAAAGTCAGTTAAGATACCCCGTTACAGGAGGCGATTCTCCCTCTCAGTATCCGGTTGAAGCCAAGGCCGTCGAAACGAGGCGAACGGTGCTTTACGTCGAGGATCATGTCGACAACGTGATGTTAATGGAGTCCATTTTCGAAGAACTGGAAGATGTAACTCTGATCTGTGTTTATAGCGCGGAGCAGGGCATAGATCGGATAAAAAGTGACCCTCCGGATATGGTGCTGATGGATATAAATTTACCTGGAATGGATGGATTTACAGCACTAAAGCTAATGAAGGCATCGATGAAAACATGGGATATTCCGGTGATTGCGATTACCAGTAACGCCACTCCGGGGGATATAGAAGCGGGCAAAATCGCCGGATTTGACGCTTATGTCACAAAACCGCTCGATGTTTCAAAATTAATCGGCATTATTCAGGATACTTTCGAGAGTTACGCCTGATGGTGAGTTCGTGGAGCATCCACAGTTTCATGGTTGAGGCATTCCGACACACGATCGTTGTCGCGGCGGGAATTGATATCGGTTTACGTGAAACCTGTCCAGGCAGGCTGGCTAGCCCGGGGCGCTAGCCTGGATTTTCGATTAATTCTGTTTTTTATACAGTGAAGCAATTCTTAGTGCATCGTAGATTGCCGCGTGTAAATTCCTGCTGGAAACCGCGTCGCCGATACGTACCAGGTCAAACTGACCTTCTGCATTCACTTCCGGGAAGCATAATTGCCCTGATATCAATGCGTTAATATCAACGGCGCCGGCGTTTCGAGAGACAGGCTTAAGCGCTTCATAAACATCGACCAAAGGACTGACGCCCCGCTCAACGACGATGTGATCGACGATTCTTTCAGAGAGCTCTCCAGTGAGCGTATGCCGAAGCCTGGCTAGTTTTTTGCCATGCTGTTTTTCGATAGCGATCAAATCCTGGTTAACTTCAAACTGAACGCCCTGGCGGTAGAGGTTTCTTAGCACAACGGCGCTATTGGTCGGGCCCAGCTCCATGAGCGATGTTCGATCGGGTGTCAGGTAAAATACCTCGGCACCATTCGTGGCTAACACCTCGGCCGCTACCGCTCCCTGATGATCGCCGTGATCGTCAAATAACAGCACCTGGCCTTTACATTTTTCGCCGGCCAAAACATCCCAGCTTGACAAGGCATATTTACCACCATCGATTGCAAGAGGCTCAGGCATACCGCCGGTGGCGATAATCACCAGCTCGGGTTGTTCGGCTAATACTTCGTCGACTTCGGCGTAACAGTGATAGCGAACATCAACCTGCTGACGATTAAGCTGTGACTGCAACCAGTAAACGACTCCCCAGATCTGATGACGTAATTGACCTTTAGCGGCTAAC
>JAOUJX010000121.1 GCA_029882955.1 Gammaproteobacteria bacterium | reverse complement strand
TTCGACAACCGCAGTTTTGCCGACACCGGCTTCACCCGTGAGTATGGGGTTATTCTGGCGACGGCGAATGAGGACATCGATAATTTGACGGACTTCTTCATCGCGGCCAGGTACTGGATCTATCTTTCCATTTTTAGCATCCTCGGTAAGATTCACGGTAAATTTGTCGAGCGATGGCGTATTGCCGGGGGCATCGCCCGGGCCGGACTGAGTGCTGGTCGTGTCACCGATTCTTGCGCTAATCGATTCAGAAGTGCTACCGATAATGCCGGGCAGTATCTCAAACAAGGATTCGGCTGCGATTTTTTTCAATTCACCGCCCGTGATTTCGGAGGAACGCCGAAGATTGTCGTCGAGTAGTAACGCTGCGAGTAAATGAGCAGAAGTTGCCTGCGGGTGCCCAAACTGGACGGAAGCCAGCATCCAGGCATTTTTGACCAGATCTACCACATTGGGTGATAGTGCCGGTGCCCGGGTATTGCCCGATTTAACCCGGTCGAGTTCACGATTTAAATCGGCGATTAGCCTACCCTGATCCAGCTGGCATTTCTCGACCAGTGCGACGATATCGCTATCTGGTATCTCCAGCAGTTTAAGAAGCCAGTGTTCAATTTCTACGTTGTAATGTGTCCGGTTCAGGCATAATCCTGCGGCTGCTTCGAGCCCGGTCCGACAGCTATCATTCAATTTACCAACGAGGGATTTAAGGTCTATAGCGATCATAGGTACATCCTTTTAGTTTTGGGTTATTGTTTTATTAACTTAATCGGTTGGCCGATACCGATATGTCCAGTGTTCTATTAGCCGAAGTCTGGAGCCGTGGTTTACTTCTTAACCAGGTGTTCCAGCCCATTACCGGTGGCCCGGATTTACTCAGGACGGTTTTTTCCGGTATATCTTTTTTAAATAGCCGAATGATGAATTCAAAGTCATTCTCCATGCCGAGGTAGAGTCTTACCAGTTCGTTCAGCGCTACCAGACTGTCGGTACCGGGTGCGAATTTATCCAGTTGATGTTTGTTTAATGGCCCCAGCACTATCTGGATTTTACCCTGAGTAAACCATCCGTTTTTACCCAGCATTGCGTTGCGTCCAAGGCAGACATTACAACCTGTCGGGTGATCGATGTCTGGCAATCGTGAGCGGACGTCATCAATTAGTTCCCGCCATTGGCCGACGAACTGATTAATTTCGACCGGGATATCGAAATGCGATTTCAGTATCTGTTTCAGGTTGCCGGCGGTACGAACCTTCTGGTTAAAGATTCCGCCAAAATAAATCAGGGATTCATCTCGTGTATACAGGCGGTTATGTAAACCCTCGTTGCCCATGCCGATTAATGCCAGCAATGCTTTGGTCGGAGATGACTGGTAGCTGTGGTTACTCCGGTACAGTCGATCACGCTCGTATTGCAAAGGCAGACGATATTTAACCGAAGCCTGAAAAAATAGAGAAGTAGTACGATGATTAAAAAGATTAAAAAACTGCTCGATATTTTCGTCTTTTTGCTTTTGCCGGCTTAAAATTAACTCGGTGTAATGGAAGGGTAGAACGCCCATCGAGCCGCTAAGGCCAATCAGGTTGAGTATCATATGCCACTGACTGGCAGCATCTTTGCGCTCTATTCGATCCAGTTTTTCGATTTCACTGGAAGGAAAGGCCAGAGATTGAAAGCTTGAAAAGCGAAGGATCTCGCTACCCGGAGGAATGAACCGGGCAACCGGATTAGTTGCTATGCTGGATTGTTTTTCCTGCGACTCATTTATCGCCGAGCGCTCCAGCAGTCGTACCGCCTGTACGAAAGAATAATCATAAACCGAATCAACCAGCTTACGCGTTATAGAAGTATTTTTTCGCCAGCCCTGGGGGGACATTTCTTTAAATAACCTTCCTTGTTTTTTAGTTTAACTAATACCCGGGTAAAAGAGTTGATCGAACAATATAAAGCAAAAAAGTGTTCTAGTACGGTAGCAAACAGGAAGCTGCTACTGCCACTCATGTGGAGATCGTCCAGTTCTATTTCGACTTCTATACCGCGACATAAACTGGTATGTCCATCGATAGATAAAGGTGCGTTGATAGACCGGCACGTGATCCGGTTGATTGAATCAATTTGTGCGCGGTTCACCGACGCGTCCTTAAAATCGTACAACCTGAGAATTTCTTTCAGTGCATTGGTCGCCTGATCTCCACCGGTAATCGACAGATGGTTGAGGCTAAGATGCGATATCAAACGCCATCGTGCATTATTTCTGAGTGATGGTTGTATGCTGGTGCCGGGCTGGGTCAGGCACCTGATCGCCGAGCAGGGTGGCGCGCTGTCGACGCATTGCAGGAGCGGCTGTTGGTTAGAAAATGGTAAATTGGCTGGTTGATTGCGGTTGCTACATATTGTTTCCAGGGCTAGCGTACGATCGTCTGGATTGTTCGGGTTAAAATGAAGATCGACCAGACTGAGGAATACATCGGTCGCCTCGTCTCTGAGGTTGTTACCAAGCTTTGCATGACGCCGACTACTAAACCAGTAGGCATGGTTTTCCTGGTTTTGATTTTCGTGGTTAACGCCATAAAGCGGCAAATAGCTTTCGGTATCTCCCGATGAAGTCGACGCACTGACTGCTTCTATCGAGTAAATTTCGTAGCCTTCGGGGCGACGGGCATCGGCAATGATTTCGTATTCGGTACTGGTATGGTCGAGTTTAATCGGGTCGGCTCGGTGATGAAACAAATTCACTGCCGGCACGCAGCCAAGCTGAAAGCTTTGCGCCGAGATATTGTGTTCCAGCTCGATATCTGATTCGGCCAGATAAATATAGAAATCTAGCCTATTTTGGGCATTTTCGGGAATTTTGTCTGCAAAACCACGCAGTTCAAAAAACATAAATTTCTCAGGAAAGGCAAAATACTCCGTAAGTAGTCGGTATCCCATGAATGAAGTTTCGGGGTAGGGTAGTAAACCTTCATCGAGAGCAAAACCAACCGGCTGTATGGTCGAAATCGGTAATCGGACAGGATTGCTATGTTCCTCCGAATTAGCTAAAAATATGGCCTGGCATTGATTCAGAAGCCGTTCATAAAGCGGGTTAATATGCTGTGACTGTCCCTTTAAATAAAAGCGGATTCGATCGGGTTTTTCTTTCGTAAATAGCGTTTCTTCAGCAAAGGTCTGTAACGAGAGCTTAAGCACCGCGGCGGCACCTTTGAACTGCTTCGAACCAGGTGTCGTGAAAGGCCTGCCCAGGACTTTTGCTTCGGCTACTTCGAAGGGGTGGATCGTCGTATCGTAAATCGTTCTAAAGCGACAGCTCTCACCGTTGTATTGCTCGGTGTCGAGTAAGGAGTCTTTTTCCAGATGACAGGCTGATTCCATTTTTTCGCTGTCAGCGACAAACTGCACGATCGTCATCGCCGGGATTGGCCTCTGGTAATGAGGAAATAAAACGCTGAGCAATGCATCGCTGAGTTCTGGGAAGTCATCGTCGAGCTTATGCTGGATACGGGCATTTAAATAAGCAAAACTTTCGATCAACCGCGAGACATGGGGATCTTCGATGGTTTCGGCATTAATGCCGAGTCGACCAGCGATCTTTGGATGTTCGTTAGCGAACTCGGCACCCATCTGCCGGATAAAAGCCAGTTCCTTTTCGTAATAAGGTAGCAATTCATCAGGCACGACCGGCTTCCTCAAGGCTCACCGTACGCGATACCGGTTCGAGTATCGAATCAAAAATTACCACCTCGGGATACGGATCGGCGTATAAGGTTGCGTCGATCCTGAACCTTAGAGTGCGATCAACGCTATTGCTATTATCCTGATAGTTAACACTAACCGATTTGAAGCGTGGCTCGAAATCTATCAACAGGCTTTCCAGCTGCTGCACGAAAGCCTTGCGTTTATCGATGTTGGTAATATTGACCGATGCCAGATCAGGTAAGCCATAATTAAGTAAGGAGTGCTTTAATTGAGCGTACTCATCGTCAGGTTCGATGATACGCAAACGAGTGTTAAGCAGGTTTTCCAGGTCGCGTCGTACACTTTGCCGAAGCTGTTTCAACTTTTGATGCTTACTCGACTCAGCTTCTACCCGGTTAGCGGGGGCGTCGTCGAGTAATCTATCGAGTATCGATGGACGAAGCTTTTTCTTTTTGTCGATTCGAGCCATATTATTTCAGATTATCAGGCGTATTGTGTCAGTTCGGTGACGAGCTCAAGGTCGGAAACCATGTGATCCAGCTGATAATGCGGACGCAAATGGATAATACAGACATACTCGCCGGGCTTGTCGGGATGGTCTTTAACGTCGACTGCAGCTTCGCGTAACGGATATCTGGCCTGTTCGTCCCATTCCAGGTCTTCTCGACCAGTGGTATATTTAAACAGCCACTCACGCAAATAATCTTCGCACTCGTCAGCGGTGATAAAGGAACCCACTTTATCTCGGATCATTACCTTAATGTAATGCGCAATCCGGGAGCCGCATAAGACATGTTGTAGCATGGCCGATAAACGGGCATTAACCATACTGTCATTATTTTCAGTATGCTGCGGCTTTCGTAATGACTGATTACTGTAGAATGCCGCTAAACCCGTGTCGTAACACTGGCATAATGGGATTAATCCCAGCTCGCTAAGCTCGCGTTCGCGGCTGTCTGTAATAATGACATCGGTAACCGGCTTAATGGCGACGAGATCGGCATCGGTATCGAAGCTGTCACAGAGTAATGTTGAGACCAGCCCGCCACCTACCTGATTGCGTGGCACACCGCGAATATGACCAAACCAGCCGACGCTGGCAAATTCGCGTATTAAAATGACAGCAAAGGCGTAGGCTGCGTTGCCCCAGCAATAATTTTCGCGTTGTCGGCTACTGCATTGCTCATAAAAATATACTCCTTTGAAGCTACCCGGTGTTTTACGGTAGGGCAGACGCATTAGAATATGCGGCATGGTCAGGCCGACAAATTGAGCATCCTGTCTCGATCTGAAACTACGCCAGCTTGCATATTCTGTTTGCGCGAATATATCGTGCAAGTTAAGCGGTTGGCCAAGTGTAGCGAAATCATCAAGCCCGAATAGTTCGGGCGCGGCGGATGCAATAAAGGGCGTAAAGGCGGCGGCCGCAATTTGTGCAAGCCCCTCCAGTGTTGTCTGGTCATTATAATTATGCGAGGCAGAAGGCTTGTGGCTAATCGTATAGTCCCCGATCAGGACAGAGTATGGTTCACCGCCCGGTGTACCGTACTCTTCGCTATAAACTTTTTTAAATAACTGGCTTTGATCGAATTCCAGGGCTCGTGAGATATCTCGAGATACCTCCTGCCAACTGGCGTCGAGTAGTTTGATCTTAATGTTTCTGTTGCCATCCGCTGCGTCGACCAGGGACCACAGACCTCTCCATGAGGCTTCGAGGGCCTGGAAACGAGGGTGGTGAAGAATCAGGTTAAGCTGGTCGTTGATGAGATGATCGATATCCGCAATCGAACGCTGCAAAGCAGAAATAACATCTTCGGCCTGGTTTAGCTTCTGCGTTGGAGTGAATTCCGATAACCAGTAGCGTAGAGCCCTGGCGTCATTAGATTCGTCCAGAAAAGCCTGAACTCCGGTAATGTATGCTGGTCTGGAGTAGAGCGCTTCGATACCTTCACTGGTGAGTATTCCTTCCTGCATATCCCTTTTATTAACATCCTGTTTGAGGGGATCATACTACATGTCTTGTAGGTTTGTCTTTTACATACGATTGCGTTTAGCTTTTACAGAGTATTGCCACCGTGGCGTAGCAGATCGAGAATAGACGATCATAATTAAATTGAGTACCAGTAGTTTTCAAAGGCCAAACCTGTCGAGCCAGCGATAATACATAACCGAAGCCGACAGAAACCAGGGCGTACCGTTATATAGTGGCCGGGTCTGGAAGGACAATCCGTCAAATCCTGTTTTACCTTCTTTCAGACCAAGTAACTGTTGTCCGACGCGCATACCGAAATAGCCCGCCATCGAAACACCCGAACCGCAGTAACCCATGGCGTAGTAGATGCCGTCGTGCTGACCGAGGTGTGCCATGGTGTCGAAGGTGTAGCCGACGAATCCTACCCAGGAATGACTGATTCGAGTTTGCGCCAGTTCTGGAAAAATCTGCACCATGTTGGCGTGAAGCTTTGGCCCGCTAACGAGTGGGTCGGTTTCATCGTGAGATACGCGTCCGCCAAATACGACTCTTTGTCGATCGGGTGATGATCGATAGTAGAAAACAACTCTGCGGGTATCGCAGATCATGCGGTTGTTGGGAATTAATCTGTCCATTTGACCACGAGCCAGTGGCTCGGTGGCGATAACATAACTGCCGATAGGAATAACACGTCGCTTCATCCAGGGCGTTAGTGAACTGGTATAACCATTCGTTGCAACGATGACATCTCGAGCCAATATCGAGCCCCTGGCTGTGGTCACGCGAAAACCGTCGCCCTCTCGATCCAGGCCGGTAGCCGGACAATGGCTGATGACGCTAGCCTTTGCTTCCAGTACTCGTTCGAGCATACCCTGATGGAAACCAGCCGGATCGAGTGAGGCGCATTTCGGGTGTACGATGCCGCCATGATAAAAGTCGGAACCCAGTTCGGAATATTGATCGCTACGGGGTATTAAATGCCCGCCGGATTCGAGTCCTTTGACTTCACTAGTTAACTTCTTGCCCAGCTTTTCATATTGGCCGGGGCTATGCGCGCCGGTAAATCTACCCGCGACTTCAAAGTCGCAATCAATTTTTTCTTCGGTGATAAAGTCTTCTATCCAGGCCAACGCGTTATGGCCTTCCCTAAGAATGTCGAAGGCCCGTTTGGCGCCGTATTTTGCCGATAGCTGCTCGAAGCTCGGTTTAATACTGGTACTGATTTGACCGCCATTTCTTGTGCTGCAGCCCCAGCCGGCGTCTTCAGCATCGAGGACTACCGTATGCCGGCCAGCACGAGCGGTTTGTAATGCGGCTGAGAGCCCGGTATATCCCGCGCCGATAACGACGACATCGGCATTGGTGGGTAATGTCTGGTCTGGCAATTCGGGGCGGGGAGTCACTTCCCACCAATAAGGCGTGGTTTTAAAGTCTTCGGTGAATAGTTCGTTAATCATTGAGCCTCACTTATCTCGTAATCTGCCCTGTTGAGCCATTCCGGGCTGATTTCGACACACTATCCCGGGGCGTCGGCTATTGTTGCTTTGCCATCAACAATATCATAAGGAGACTCTAGGAACAGCCCTTCCTGCCAGGAATAATAGTCTTCACCTTTGCCGCCAGGTCGGAATTAGGGATGATTGCGGGTAAGAGTTATCGCGAATAAACGAAAAACTTTCGTGCTGTAAACATTACTCCGCAGGTATTACCTCTAGCCCGGCAATTCTTAATCCATCCATCAGTTTCTCGATCAATTCCACCGACATGCCACGGGCACGAAACGGCGCGCGCGGATCATCGGCATAGTTGGGGCGTAATTCAAATACGCGGGCAAGTGTTTTTTCTGAATTTTCCTGTTCACCATTCATAGCGTAAGCCGCCGTCAGGCTTGCCTGTACCATATAGTTGTTAGGCAAGTTCATTTTCAGTGCGTAGTCGCGTGACTCCTTATATTCGCCTTTGAGAAAGTGATCGAGATGCCAGGTTTGCCACAGCCAGCTCTGGTGTTTTGGATTCAGCTGCATAGATCTGGAAACCCAGCTTTTAGCGAGTTCCCACTGTCCCGCATAGCCCATCCAGGTTCCAAGGTCAGCCAGAACAAAAGCATCGTTTGGATTGAGTTCTATGACCCGCTCAGCAAAATTTTGAAACTCGACTTGATCCTGGCTGGTCATTTGGGTCAGGATCGCCAGGGCATAGTAGGCGTCGGGGTTGTCTGGGTCGAGATCTATCGCCCGGTAAGCCGCATCACGGCTCAGCTTAGCCCAATCTTCAGGGGTATCGATCGCATACTTCTTGGTTTCAATGTAACTGAACGCCAATCGTGACCAGCCCAGGGAATACTCTGCGTCCAGCTTTACCGCATTCTCCAGGCAGGCTCGCGCTTTTCGATGGCGATCGGATTCGAAGGTCTCGTAAAACCAGTAGGAAAGCAGCACACATTGATAAGCTTCAAGGTTATCGGGCGCCCTATCTCTAATTTCATTTTGAATATTGGCATTGAACAGCGGCGCATCGGCTGATCCTACCTGAGCAACGACTTTTTTAGCGATCTCCAACTGGATATCGAGAACGTTATCGACGCTGAGGTCCCGGTCAAAGGGACCGGGTGCATCCAGTTGCCGACAAGTTTCCGCGTCCGTGAAAGTGGTAGTAACCCGAAGTTTGTTGAGCGAACGTTGCACTGTGCCGCCAAGAATATAGTCAGCGGCGAGTTCATTGCGGACTGTTTTGCAGTCGGGATTATTACGAAAGCTACTGACCGAACCCGGTGCGAATACAAAAAAGTTGGAGAATTTTGAAAGCTGAGCATTGATATCTTTGGTCAGACCGGCACCAAAGTAAGCGTCATCCGGATTTCCAGTTAAATCATTGAACGGAATTACTGCTATTTTGGGACCGGTCGGAATCGAGGGCTTATCGTCCTGATAGACAAGTGCGTATAAGGAGACTAAAGCCCCGAGGATTGATGCTGCAATAAGTGGTGTCACCCATCGTCGGAGCAGGATTGAAGACACCACAGGCAGGACGGGTGCCGTAAGGCTGATGTTAACCGAAGATTGAGCCGGTTCTTCAAAGCTGATCTCGGCGATTAACTGATATCCAGACTTGGCGATCGTTTCAATAATATGAGGTTTACGCGCTTTATCGCCGAGCGCCTTGCGTAGCTTTATGATGGCATTACTGAGCGCATCGTAGCCGACAATGGTGCCTTCCCAGACCGTTGCTTCCAGTTCCTGTCGGCTAACAACGCTTCCAGCTCTGCAAGCCAGGTAATCGAGCACTGCCATAGCCTTGGGTTCGAGTTTGATGGTGTGTTTATTTTTGCTTATGCGCAACGACGCCGGATCGATATGCCACCCGGCTACGAAGAACGGCTCTCCGCGCGATTTGGCGACACCTGACGTTTTCAGCTCCACGTCAAATCCATCTTTCCTTAAAAAAATAATTATAAACCTATGGAAGTGGATTTTATAGCGTGATTTTCCAGTAGCTGAAATCCCCGTCTCTTTTGACTCTCGACGATTTATCAATCGTCATAATTTCCGACGTAAAACCAACGACTATTCGTTGGATTATCTCGATTTCTTACTCGGACTGCTTTGTTCAAATAGCCTCAGAGTTAGCAGATAGATTGGGGAAAAATCATTCGATAGCGCCATCTTCTGTAACTCCTTATTAATAAACGGACAAAGAGGTGAAGACAATGAAAACTACAAATCAATTGGTAAACATCGCACTGTTAGCAACTATGGTCATCGGTACGGTAACAGCACAGGGAAATCCTCATGAAGGTTATAATACCGAAGCGCCGAAAGTGGCCAGGTTCCAGGGTAATCCACATCAGGTTGATGTATCACAGCCGGTGCTTATTACGAGGTTTCAGGGCAATCCACATGAAGGCTATGTGTCTAAAATTGAGATAATTGCCCGTTCAAAGGGTAATCCTCATCAGGGATTTGTTTTGAGGCCACTGATGATGGTTAGTTATTAGTGAATCAAAGCTTAAAAGAAACTTATACTCGAAATTTGACCTCCCTTTCCTGAGCGAAAGAGAGGTTTTTTATTCACCATGGCAGAGTGTCTGCCATGGTTTCAGATAGCACTAGAATCCGTTTTTAAACAATCGCGAGTAATTCAATTTCGAAAATAAGCGCTTGATAGGGACCGATCGCACCACCGGCACCGTGCTCTCCATAAGCCAACTGGTAAGGAATATACAGCTTCCATTTAGAGCCGACATTCATCAGCTGTAGCGCTTCGGTCCAGCCCGCGATCACGCCATTCACCGGAAATTCGGTAGGTTCGTTACGACTATATGAACTATCGAATTCGTTACCATCTATCAATGTACCCCGATAATGAGTGCGTACCTTGCTGCTGGCACTCGGCTTTTCACCATCGCCTTCGGTAATCACTTCATATTGCAGACCGGACTCGGTGACGATGACGTCTGCACGCGTTGCATTTTTCTCTAGAAAAGAGATGCCTTCTGCGGCATGTTGTTCTGCATTACTGGCATCTTCGGCCTGTAATCTATCTTGGATGATTTGAAACGCAGCATTGATATCGTCGCTGCTAACCTGCGGTTCTCTGCCATTGATGGCATCTTCTAAACCGGCGAGTGCGGCTGTGGTTGATACACCTGGAAAAGCATGGCTCATCT
>JAOUJX010000484.1 GCA_029882955.1 Gammaproteobacteria bacterium | reverse complement strand
CGAGCGAATATCAACATCCGATTCGGTTGCCATACGGGTATGACCGATAGCATGCGTACCGACAAAACCTTTCAGTCCATACTGGTCAGAGACTCTGGCGGCATCGCCGAGATCTTTGATCAGTTCCAGCGCTTTACCGACCGAGAGGATCTCAACACCATCGAGATCTTCGATGTAATCGATTAAACGGGTTAAATCGCCGCCGAATTTAAACTCGTATCGAAAAGCATATTCAGTTGCATCTTCCTTTTTGGTAATTTCGGCACCCATTTCCAGCATACGCTCATCCACAGCGGCTTTACGCTCGATTGCCTTTTTGTGAATGTCGAAGCCCTTTAACATTTCTTCCTGCTCGGCGACCTTAAAGCGCAAAATCTGCACGCCTTCCTGGCCTTTGCCGTAGAGTGCAAAACCGGTCGAGTCTGGTCCGCGGTGCTTCAAAGCCTGAAGCATCTGGGTCATCTCTGTACCGATATCACTGCTTGCACCACCTTTCCAGATAAGTCCAGCAATACCACACATAAGTATTTCCTCTTAAAATTAATGATTGACTACGCGAAAACGCAGTACTAAAGAATTGTTATCACCCGGCACTCGAAAGCACCGGGCGAGACACAATACAGTTAAGGCAAACAGTCGAGATACATATCCATGTCCCAGTCGGTGACAGTGGCATTGTATTTTTCCCATTCATCGCGCTTATAATGTTCGTAGACCTTATACATTTCACCCGGCATAGAAGACTGGATAACTTCGTCGTTGCGCAGCTCTTCCAGTGCATCACCCAGTGACATGGGTAACTTCTTAACATTTTTACCGGCGTCAATCGCGGCATAGATATTACGTTCTTCGGCTTCGCCCGGATCAAGGTTATTATCGATACCATCGTCGAAAGCCTTCAGCAACGCCGAGCCCATCAGGTAAGGATTCACCATCGAATCAACCGAACGATATTCAAAACGACCCGGTGCCGAAACGCGGAGTGCACAGGTACGGTTCTGGTATCCCCAGTCAGCGAAGATAGGTGCCCAGAAACCGGTATCCCATAAACGACGATAAGAGTTAACAGTAGACGAACCAATCGAAGTCAACGCGCCCAGGTGCTTGATAACACCACCTATGGATTGCAGACCAATCGGACCTGGCGCACGCTCATCGATAGACGGATCGGGCATGAAAGTATTTTCACCACCAACTCGATAGCTGAACGCGCCGTCCATGCCTGGCAGACTATCCATACCCAGTTTGTTTACGACATCTTCACCACCACGCCATAAAGACATGTTGTGATGACAGCCTGAGGCCGATACACCCATGAAAGGCTTCGACATGAAACAGGCTATTAAATTATCTTCACGCGCGACCTGGGCACAGATCTGGCGATAAGTTGTGAGACGATCTGCATTACGCAATACATCATCGAATTGAGTATTCAACTCTAATTGACCCGGCGCATCTTCGTGATCACCCTGGATAATATCGAGACCCATTTGTTGCGAGTACTCGATGACCTTCATAAAGGTAGGACGCAGCTCTTCGAACTGGTCAATATGATAGCAGTTTGGCTTGGTAACACCGCCGTTTGGCTTGCCGTCCTCACCGCGCTTCAGCCACATCATTTCCGGCTCAGTACCACAGCGCATGTCTAAACCATGTTTGTTCTGGAATTCGTTATGAATGCGTCGCAGATTGCCACGGCAATCCGAGGTTAACGCGCCACCCGGGTTCTCCCGCTCTTCGCGGTTGCGGAATAGCGTACAGAATACGCGACCAATTCGCTTATCCCACGGCAGCTGGACAAATGTTTCCGGGTCAGGAATACCAACCAGTTCCGAAGCTTCCGGTCCATAGCCGATATAATCGCCATGACGATCGATGAATAAATTAGCGGTAGAACCGTAAACCAACTGGAAACCTTTTTCAGCCAGGCGCTCCCAGTGGGCCGCTGGAATACCTTTACCAACGATGCGTCCTGTGACCGAAATAAACTGGTAGTAAATATAATCGACACCGGTTTCTTTAATTTTCTCACTCACCTGCTTAACCAGGTCAGCCCGGCCAGGCGCTTCAACATGTGCTTGTAAATCAGTCATTTATTCCTCCAAACGGTTGCTTCTTAAGATGTATTTACTTGTTTTAATCGGGCATCGACAACCATGATCCGGCCGCCAGCCACCCCCACTCATAGGCTATTTCCCGGCAATGGTATACCCATATATCGATCCATTACAAGACCCGTGTTAATAATTTTTGGGCTAATATAAGATTTATTTAAACTTAAACTATACCAATTTCTAAAACCAGCAATAAAACCTTACCTCTTCAGTCTCAAAATAATATTTATTATCGTTATTATCGTTATTATTCAGTATGTTATGAATTACACATATCTAAAAATCCTCGGATAAAATCACCCTCAGAACAAACCAAATTTTAAATTTACGACTATTAATTTACCTGTATTTAAACAAAAAGATCGGCTTAATTGCGGTTTTTTACAGCTGAACACTTCCAATAATGTACCAATTTGTTGTACCATTTCGGCAAAATCGGACTAATGGTCAAAAATGAAGCACTCAAATGGAAAACA
>JAOUJX010000120.1 GCA_029882955.1 Gammaproteobacteria bacterium | reverse complement strand
TCAAGATTTGGTATGTTTTCACATAAGTGGATCAACCTTTGTCAACGACACAACCTGGATGTTGAAGTCATCGATTGCGAATGGGGCACGGGTGCTCCGGTTGATCGTTACGCGGAACATTTGAAGGCCGATAGCAAGCATGAGATCAAGGCGGTTCTGGTGACTCATAATGAAACCGCTACCGGCGTTAAAAGCGATGTCGGCTCGATTCGCAAGGCAATGGATGCGGCAAACCACCCCGCCATGCTCTATGTCGACGCGGTTAGTTCTCTCGGTTCGATGGATTTTCGTATGGACGAATGGGGTGTCGACCTCGCGGTTTCCGGTTCGCAAAAGGGCTTTATGCTGGCCACCGGCATGGCGATTGTCGGCGTTAGTGAGAAGGCTATGGCGGCTTGCGAAACGGCAAAATGCCCTCGTTGTTATTTTGATTTCCGCGATATGGCAGGCGCAAACGTAACCGGCGGCTACCCTTACACTCCGCCTTTACCGCTTATGTTCGGTTTACGAGAGAGCCTGGATATGTTATTTGAGGAAGGGCTTGAAAACGTTTTCTCTCGTCACTTTCGTATCGCCGAAGGCGTTCGACGGGCGGTTAAAGCCTGGGGTTTGAAGCTTTGTGCGGTCGCTCCCGAGCTTTATTCTGATACAGTGAGTGCGATCTACGTTCCCGAGGGTTTCGACAGCGACGAGCTGACAAACCACGCTTTCGAAAAATACCAGATGTCTTTTGGTGTCGGCCTTGGTGAAATGGCAGGTAAAGCGTTTCGAATCGGCCACCTTGGGTCGATGACCGATGCCATGGCACTTTCTGGACTTGCGACTATCGAAATGGCAATGAAGGATCTGGGATACCCGATCGAGCTCGGCTCCGGCGTCGCAGCAGCTCAGGAGTATTATCGTCATGGTAACAATGTCGTACAGTCCCGAGCTGCCTGAGAAAGGAGTATTTCAATATGACCAATGGTAACGACATGTACATTCCAACTTTCGAAGACGTCAAAGAGGCGCAAGAGCGCATTGCCCCCTATATCCATCGTACGCCGGTTTTGACTTCGAGCTTTTTCAACCAACTCAGTGGTGCTAAATTATTTTTCAAGTGCGAGAATTTCCAGAAAGCGGGTGTTTTTAAGGCTCGCGGTGCCTGTAATGCCGTGTTTGGATTATCCGATGAACAAGCAGCCAAAGGTGTTGCCACCCATTCTTCCGGTAATCACGCACAGGCGCTCAGCTATGCTGCCGGTCGTCGCGGCATAAAGGCGACGGTGGTCATGCCGAAAACCGCTCCGGAGGCAAAAAAAGCCGCCGTGCGAGGTTATGGCGGCGAAGTACTCGAATGCGAGCCTTCTACGGCGGCGCGTGAAGCCATGCTCGAGGAACTGGTAGCCAGAACCGGGGCAGATTTCGTTCACCCCTATAACGATCACCGGGTTATTGCTGGTCAGGGTACCTGTGCGCTAGAGTTTCACGAGGATATCGGTGAGCTGGATGCAGTGGTAGCGCCAATCGGCGGTGGCGGCATGATATCCGGCACTTGCTTAACTCTGTCGAATGTTTCGCCGCAAACCAGAATATATGCAGCCGAGCCGAAAAATGCGGACGACGTCTACCGCTCGTTTCAGGCGGGTGAAATCATCGAAGACGATTCACCGCAGACCGTTGCCGATGGTCTGAAAGTGAGCATGCGTCCACGTACCTGGCATTTCGTATCGAACTATGTCACCGACGTATTGCTCGCAACTGAAGAAGATATAATCGACGCCATGTACCTCACCTGGCAGCGCATGAAAATAGTAATCGAACCGAGTAGTGCGGTGCCCCTGGCAACGATCTTAAAAAATAAAAAGCTGTTTGCTGGCAAACATGTTGGTGTCATCATTACCGGCGGCAACGTAGACCTTAAAAAATTACCCTGGATGTAATCCAGAATCAATTGGAGCTAAACATAATGAATGCAGTAACCAATAATTCCGACCTCGAAGTCGGTTACAATACCCCCGCCGAAGTCGGTATGAACGAACAGGATATTCAAACACCCTGCCTGGTGCTCGATCTCGATGCACTAGAGCGCAACATTCAGAAAATGGGGCGATTAGCTAAGGAGATGGGAGTACGCCATCGCGTCCACGGCAAAATGCACAAGTCTGTCGATGTCGCCAAGCTTCAGGAAAAACTGGGTGGATCCTGCGGTGTTTGCTGCCAGAAAGTCTCGGAAGCGGAAGCCTTCGTGCGCGGCGGCATCAAAGACGTACTGGTTTCAAATCAGGTCAGGGATCCTGCCAAAATCGACCGATTGGCCCGCCTTCCCCTGCTCGGCGCAAGAACGATTTGCTGCGTCGATGATATCGATAATGTCGCCGAGCTCTCCTCGGCAGCGACCAGGCACGGGACAACCATTGAATGTCTGGTCGAGATCGACTGCGGTGCCGGCCGCTGCGGCGTCACCGAAACCCAGGCAGTCGTTGATATCGCCGTAGCCATCGATGCTGCCGAAGGGCTTAAATTCTCTGGCATTCAGGCCTACCAGGGCGCCATGCAGCATATGGATTCGTATGAGGATCGACGTGAAAAAATCGATATCGCGGTTGCGATGGTACGGGAGGCTATCGACGCACTCTCGGCTAAGGGGCTAAGCTGCGACATCGTCGGCGGCGGTGGTACCGGCAGCTATTACTTCGAAGGCAATTCTGGCGTTTTTAATGAACTTCAGTGTGGTTCCTACGCCTTCATGGATGCCGACTACGGCCGAATACTCAATGAAAAAGGCGAACGTATCGATCAGGGCGAATGGGAAAACGCCTTATTCATCCTGACCTCGGTCATGAGCCACGCCAAGTCTGACAAAGCAATTTGTGATGCCGGTCTCAAGGCCCAAAGCGTTGATTCCGGATTACCCGTAATTTTCGGCCGCGATGACGTCGAATACATCAAGTGTTCGGACGAGCATGGCGTCATTAGCGATCCAGACGGCATTTTAAAAGTGAATGACAAATTGAAACTGGTGCCCGGGCACTGTGATCCGACCTGCAACGTTCACGACTGGTACGTCGGCGTCCGTAACGGTAAGGTCGAGAGTCTCTGGCCTGTTAGCGCACGCGGGCTTGCGTACTAATCATGCTTATCGTTACCGAAGAGGCCTGCAAGAAGGCCATTGGTCGCAGCGATGCTTTCAACGCCGTGGAATCGGTATTTTCTGCCATGGCGAAAGGCGATGCCTGGAATTTCCCTGTGGTTCGAGAAGCCATCGGCTATGCCGATGCGCTATACGGATTCAAGTCAGGCTTCGATAAGGCAGGTCTCTCGCTCGGCGTTAAGTCGGGTGGCTACTGGCCCGGTAACGCTGACAAGGGTCTAACTAACCATCAGTCGACGGTATTTCTGTTCGACCCGGATACCGGACAGTTGCAGGCGCTAGTCGGGGGGAATTACCTGACCGCAATGCGCACCGCCGCAGCGAGCTCTGTGTCGATTGCACACCTGGCGCGAAAAGATGCAAAGGTAATCGGCATGGTTGGTGCTGGTCACCAGTCAACTTTTCAACTGCGTGCTGCCCTTGAGCAACGCGACTTTGAGAAAGTCATCGGCTGGAATCTGGAGCCAAAAGACCTGGCCAGACTAGCAGAAATAGCCGAGGAAAAAGGGCTGCCTTTTAAATCGGTAGAGCGCGAACAACTGGCCACGGAAGCGGATGTTATTATCACCATCACCTCCGCACACGAGTCGCTGCTCATGAAAGACTGGGTCAGGCCCGGCACACACATCGCCTGCATGGGTACCGATACCAAAGGTAAACAGGAAGTCGATCCTGAACTGATAGCATCTGCCACTGTATTTACTGATGAAATCGCTCAGTCCATCACCATTGGTGAGGCGCAGCATGCGGTTGCAAACGGCCTGATCAGTGAGAGTGACATTACGGCTATCGGCGCTGTTATCAATGGTGATCATCCGGGTCGTACGAGCGAGACCGAAATTACACTGTTTGATGGCACCGGTGTTGGCTTGCAGGATCTCGCTGTAGCTTCAGCGGCAGCAAAACTCGCCGAACAGCAGGGGATGGCGCAAGAAATAGAGCTTTGACCTGGCTAGAGACTTTGCCTGTTCCTTAGATTAAAGGGCAGGCAAAGTCATGCATTAAAATAAACACTTATTATTTACTAATATAAAAAATAGCGCTTATGGGCGATGACAACGAAATTAATCAGGAGCTGGCGATCGAGATTACCCTCCCTGTAAAACCTATATCGTCATCGAAAAAATCCGCGTATCCGGCGCGTTGCGCAGCAGGCGTAAATCAAACGCCATACAGATATTCCTGACGAAAGGCCGCGCGTGCTCGGGCACAGTAAGTTTATTCGCGTCAATTTCTACCAGGCCATCGGCCTGCATTTCTTCGAGCTTTTTCAGGCAGTTATTTAACTCTGGAAATTGATTATCCGGCTCATCCCAGGAAGTCTCGAACTGGCACATGATATTTAAAATGTGTTGCCTGATGATACGATCCTCATCCGTCAATAAATGCCCCCGAAATACCGGTAATTCACCCCGGTTGGCTCGAGCTTCATATTCGGGAACTGTTTTTTCATTTTGCGCGAAGGCGTACCAGGAATCGCTAATCGACGACATACCGAGGCCAACCATTAAATGGGTCTTACTCGCCGTATACCCCATGAAATTACGATGTAGCTTGCCACTTTTCATCGAAGTAAACAGGGAGTCGGACTTCTGCGCGAAGTGATCCATGCCAATTTCTTCATAACCAAAATCGGCAAACATTTTTTTGCCGGTTTCGTACAGCGCTCTCTTCACTTCGTTGGCAGGCAGGTCTGACTCACTAAAGCCTCGTTGACCTGTACCTTTTATCCACGGCACATGCGCGTAACTGTAATATGCCAGCCGATCAGGAACCAACTGGTTAGTTTTGTTAATCGTATCAATAATGTTATCGAGCGTTTGATGCGGTAGGCCAAATACCAGATCATGACTAATCGAAAAATAGCCTGTTTCCCGAGCCCATTCTGTCACTTGCCGGACCTGCTCAAAACTCTGAATCCTGTTTATAGATTTTTGTACCAGAGGATCATAATCCTGCACACCGAAGCTACACCGCCTAAAACCGAGCCCATTCAAAGCTTTCAGGTGTTCGAGTGTTGTATTATTAGGATGAGCTTCGAAACTGAACTCATAATCTTCGGCTACTTTGGCCTGCGCCATGATGCCATCGATTAGCTTTTTCAAATGATCCGGGCTGAAAAATGTCGGTGTACCACCACCGAGATGAATCTCTTTGATTCGAGGAGTTTCAGAGAACAACCTTAGATAGCTGCGCCACTCATTCAATAAAGCATCGATATAGGGGGCTTCGACGTCATGCCGTTTGGTAATTCGCTTGTGGCACCCGCAAAATGTACACAGACTTTCACAATACGGAAGATGGATGTATATGCTAATGCCTTCACTCGCATTACTTTCCGAGAACGCTCGCGCGGCGGTTTCTTTCCATTGACCAGAAGAAATTGACTCATCGTCCCAATAGGGAACCGTGGGATAGCTGGTATAACGCGGCCCGGGAATATTATATTTTTGAATTAAATGACTTTGCATGAGTCGCATTCTATCCGATTTTTTACTTTCACCGAATGATGTATATCAGTTAATTATCAGACCCTTTATTATCAGCCCGGGGTAAATCTATCCAGAAAGTACTGCCCTTACCTGGTTCACTCTGGCAACCCACCAGGCCACCCATTTGCTCAATTAGCTTTTTTGTAATGCTCAAACCTATGCCGGTACCCTGTATCGTCGAGGGTTCCATTCCAAGACGTTTAAACGGTTCGAATAATTCATCCAGCTTATCGGCGGGAATACCTATACCCGTATCGGTCACATAAATTCGTACCGTAAGCAAGTCCTGATCTATACATCCGAATTTTACCGAACCTTGATCGATATTATATTTTATCGCATTAGACAGCAGGTTAAGAATAGCCTGTTTTAAACGGTTGTAATCAGCACGAACTCCAAACTCAGACTCTCGATGTCCACTCAGGCTAATGCCTCTTTCAGCCGCTTTTACACGTACCATATCAAGGCATTCCGCAAACACATCCTTGGGGTAAACAAGCTCAATAGCTAATTCCATCCTCCCCGACTCAATTTTAGCCAGGTCAAGAACATCGTTAATTAATAATAGAAGGTGATCTCCACTTTTTACAATGTTATTCACCGCTTTGCTCTGATACTCCGTGAGAGGCTCTTTTTTACTATTCGATAGTATCTGGGAAAACCCCAGAATTGCATTGAGGGGAGTTCGTAGTTCATGGCTCATAGAAGAGAGGAATTCAGACTTGGCCTGGTTAGCAGATTCTGCACTAAGCTGACTCTCCTTCAAATTAGTGATATCGTTACGCACACCGAATATTCCGCCGTCATCGGTGCGATACTCACTCACCTGGACCCAGCGGCCACTCGAAGTCTTTTCCTCTTCAATATATTGGAGCGACTGATGACCGGCGACTCGCTCCTCTATCCACTCTTCTTCACGACCTATGGCCTCTTCGATCAGGCCATCGTAGGCACAACTTTTTACAATATCTCGAAAAGTGCTACCCGGTACCAGATTGGATGCTTCCGAGGGATATAACTCTCGATATTTTTGATTGGCATAAATGAATTTATCTTCGCTATCGAAGAGAATTATGCCTTCACCGCTATTAGCGACAGCACTTAACAGACGATCACGAGCTTGCTCCGCTTCTAATCGCTCACTAATATCCTTGAACGCAACCACTGTGCCTGTCCGCTTGCCCTGGAATACGTTCGGCGTGACGGTGTATTCAACAGCAAAACTACTTCCATCCTTTCTCCAGAATACCTCTCCTTCCTGTTGATGCACCTCTCCATCGCTAAAACTTGTCACGGCTGCTCCGAAGCTTCCAGAGAAACGATCATCACTCACCATAAAATCCAGCGACGAGCCAACTAATTCTGACTCATCGTAACCTGTCATTCGACTGGTGGCAGGATTGGCAAAAGTAATGAGACCCGACCTGTCCAGGCCGAAAATACCCTCACCCACAGAAGACAGTATCGAGCGATTCAACTCGTTCGATTTTTCGATTACATTCCGACTATACCTCGAAAATATCACCAGAATAACCAGCACAGTAAAAGCTATAACGCCGAACGCTGCAATGCTAAAGCGCATATGATTCAAAAATTCAAACGCCTCTTCTGCATCAATTTCGGTGGCGATACCAATACCGGAATTTTCATCCCACACCCAGGCACCAATCACTTCTATGCCACGATAGTCTCGATAGGCATCCATGCTATAACCATTGTTCCCCTGAGTAGCATCTCTTGCCATAAAAGTCAGCGGTCGCTCATTTACCGGGAGTAAAGGTTTCCCGCCTGTGATTAAATTTACCCCGGGATCTCGAATCGATATCAACAGCGTTGAATGTTTATCGTCGGGGATCAGTCCTGCCTCAGCAAGCTGGTAATTAAATCGACTCTCAGACATCAAAGCTCCCTGTTTGTTGAAAGCATAAGTTTCCTGGGTTTTACCCAGATACCCCCTTTCAAAAGTCTCGGAATAAAATCGGTCTGGATCTAGCCGAATGGCAAGAATTGCAATTACGCTGCCACCTGCACTCCAGATCGGGGAGGCTACGAACATGGTCGGTAATCGATTAACCAGTTGTCCATGTTTGTCCATCAGCGGAACATCAGAATGTTGCGGCAAACTAATACGGGTCTCTCCAGCCCAGACTCTGTCGAGAAAATCACCATTAGCACTTAGCAAAGACAAATCGGCCAGATTACTATCGCGCATAGAGGCCAGATTAAAACCTTTTTCGTCGATTACAAAAAAACCCTGATAGCCATAAGTATCCAGTATAGGGGCTATCCATAAGCGTAACCGGGACTGTATCGGGCTACTGCTTAAGGTATTTTTTTCTACTGGAATATTGATTAACTCACTGGCTGCCTGCTGCAAAACATCATTGCCAGCCAGAACCTGCACCGCCCGTTCCTTACTCTGATGCAAGTTATAGATATTCGACTGAGAAATTCTCAGTGATCTTTGCAAACCTCCCAAAATATCCTGCTTTACCGAATTTTGAAGATACATCAGGGTAATCCATAGAGCTGTCGCTATCAGTAAAAACAGGACAGCAACGCCCACTAGTTCAAATTTAGTAGATAATTTTTTCTCGATCATAAATTAGCAAAGATTCCCTTCAGAACAAAAAATTCCAGCGGTTCTACCATAAAAAATAACTCAATTATACTCAAAGTTTGGCTAATCTGCTGTTGGGATCAATACTAATCCCCCGGGGCTAAATCCTGAAAACGACATTCCGTATAAAATGACTGGCTCTGACTCTGTTTGTATGGATAAATAGCAAACCGATTTTAATACCCAGAACTGATTTGAATACCATCGAAGCACCAGTTGTAAAAGACCTCGTATTGATCGGCGGCGGGCACAGCCATGTCGAAGTGCTAAAGAGCTTCGGCATGAAACCAATCCCCGGTGTACGCCTGACGCTTATCGCCCGTGACGTACACACACCCTACTCGGGTATGCTACCGGGTTATGTCGCCGGTCATTACGAATTTGACGAAGCACATGTTGATTTACGCCCGTTATGTCAGTTCGCCTCGGCGCGACTGTTCCATGATCGCGCGATTGGTATCGATACCGGGAACAAACAGATTATCTGTTCAAATCGACCTCCGGTGAAATACGACTTGCTGTCGATAAATATTGGTTCCCGGCCAGAAATCAACAGCGTTCCTGGTGCGGCCCAGTTCACCACCCCGGTTAAACCCATTAATCGATTTGTCGACCATTGGCATCGGATGCTCGAACGCGTGCTGGGGCAACCCGGCCCGCATCGCATAGCGGTAGTTGGCGGCGGCGCGGCGGGAGTTGAAATCCTGCTCGCCATTCAATACCGGCTGGGGCAGGAATTAGCTCACAAAAATCGCTTATCGGAACAGCTTGAATTCCACTTAATCTGCAAATCCGGGCGACTATTGCCGACTTTTCCGTCGGCTGTTTCGAGGCAGTTTGAAGGTATTTTAAATCAGCGTGGCGTCCACCTACATTGTGGCACCGAGGCGACTCAGGTTAGTGCCAGCCAGCTCTACCTGAGTAATAACCAGACCATCGAAGTCGACGAAATTTTATGGGTAACCGCCGCCAGCGCTCCGAGTTGGCTTCAAAATTCCGGACTGGCGCTTGATGACGATGGTTTTATCGCTGCCAACGATTTTTTACAGTCGACCAGCCAAGCCGACATTTTCGCCGCTGGCGATATTGTTCACGTATTGAATCACCCTCGGCCTAAAGCCGGTGTTTATGCCGTACGTCAGGGAAAACCACTCACCGAAAACTTACGTCGTGCAGCCCTGGGTAAACCACTAAAACCCTTCGTGCCACAAAAAACCCTGCTGGCGCTCATCACCACCGGCGATAAATTCGCCGTTGCGAGCAAATCGATATGGCACCTCAGTGGCAAAAAACTCTGGCACTGGAAGGACAGAATCGATCGTAAGTGGATGCAAAAATATTCGTTGCTACCCGAAATGCAGACAACAAAAAAACCGGCTCCAGAACCGGGTCTGACGGATTTAGACAGCTTCAAAGCCCTGTCCGCAACCACCATGCGCTGTGGTGGTTGCGGCGCCAAGGTCGGGGCCAGGGTTTTAAGCCGAGTCATAACGGAACTTAAACCGGTATCGCGTGACGATATTTTAATCGACCTGCACCAGCCCGATGACGCTGCCGTGGTCGAAGTACCGGCCGGTAAAGTCATGGTGCATACCGTCGATTACTTTCGCGCTTTTATCGATGACCCTTTTCTGTTTGGCCAGATCGCAGCCAATCACTGTCTCAGCGATATCTTTGCCATGGGTGCCGAGGCACAAACAGCACTGGCAATCGCCACCATTCCATTCGGTGTCGAGACAAAAATTGAAGAGACCATCAGACAGCTGATGGCGGGCGCCATGCTGGTACTCAACGATGCCAATGCCGCGCTGGTTGGCGGTCATACCAGCGAAGGTGCGGAACTGGCTTTAGGGTTTTCGGTCAATGGCCTGGTCGATCGCGATCAAATTCTACGTAAAAATGGTATGCAGGCTGGAGACGTTTTAATTCTAACCAAACCTCTGGGTACCGGCACACTGTTGGCCGCGGACATGCAGCAAAAAGCCAAAGGGCGCTGGATCGATGCCGCATTAACCTCAATGCTATTATCTAACCGTAGCGCGGCCGAATGCCTGCAAGCACAGGGCGCGACCGCCTGCACCGATGTCACCGGCTTTGGTCTGCTTGGGCACCTGCT
>JAOUJX010000119.1 GCA_029882955.1 Gammaproteobacteria bacterium | reverse complement strand
ACCCTCAACGACCCGATAGCCAGATGACTACCGCGGCAACCAACCCGGCGCTAAACATACTCCGCTCCCATTATGGCTACGACAAGTTTCGCTTCCGTCAGTCAGAGATTGTACAAACACTTATAAACGGTGGAGATGCTCTGGTACTGATGCCAACCGGTGGTGGTAAATCGGTCTGTTACCAGATTCCAGCCATGGTACGCGATGGCGTCGGCGTGGTTATCTCACCACTTATCGCGTTGATGCAGGACCAGGTAAACGCGCTCAACACCATGGGCATACGCGCCTCTTTTTTAAATTCTTCACAATCCTTCGAAACCCGCCGTGAGGTTGAACAACAATTGCTCGGCGGGCAACTCGACCTTCTATACGTATCACCAGAACGCCTCAATACCACCGACTTCACGGACTTGCTGGAGCGCATTAAAATATCGCTATTTGCGATAGACGAAGCACATTGCGTCTCGCAATGGGGGCATGACTTCCGCAGTGACTACCTGCGCCTGAAAATGCTGCACGAAGCTTTCCCGCAGATACCGCGTATCGCACTTACCGCGACCGCCGACCGTCGTACTCGAGAAGAAATCGTACAACAACTGGGGCTTCAGAACGCGACCCGTTTCGTGCACAGTTTCGATCGCCCTAATATTTTTTATCGGATTGGCGAAGGCCAGAATAACCGGCAAAGATTATGGCAGTTTATCGAAGACAACCATGCCAATGACGCGGGTATTGTCTACTGCCTGTCGCGTAAAAATGTCGACGCAGTTGCAGACTGGCTGAGCGACAGAGGGCGCATCGCCCTGCCCTATCACGCCGGCATGGATGCACAGGAGCGCGCTTTGCATCAGCACAGGTTTCTCGTCGAAGAGGGAATCATCATCGTTGCCACCATCGCCTTCGGCATGGGCATAGACAAACCTGACGTTCGCTTTGTCGCCCACTTAAACATGCCGCGCACCATTGAAGCTTACTACCAGGAAACAGGGCGTGCCGGACGGGATGGACAAGCGGCTAATGCATGGCTGGCTTATGGGATGCAGGACGTCATTAACCTGCGCATGATCAACCAGCAAAACGATGCCGCGGAAACGCACAAAATTCAGCAACACCATAAGCTTGAGTCGATGCTAGCCTTTTGCGAACAGGTGAGCTGCCGACGACAGACACTGTTAGCTTATTTCGACGAAGCACTGGAACAACCCTGCGGCCATTGCGATAACTGCCTGCAACCGCCAAACACCTGGGATGCAACCGACGCGGCGCGTAAGGCGCTTTCCTGCGTTTACCGCACCGGTCAGCGTTTTGGCACTAACTATGTCATCGATATATTAATCGGCAAAACCGACGAACGCATCGAGCGCAACCACCACGATCAGGTCAGCACCTGGGGCATCGGTAAGGACATGAGCAGCAAACAATGGCGTAGCGTGTTTCGTCAGTTGCTCGCCTTTGCTTACCTCGAAAGCGACAGCGATTTACACGGCGGTTTACGACTGACTCAACGCGCCAAACCCCTTCTCGCCGGGGAGGAAAGCCTGCACCTGCGCGAAGTCATCGATACCGGGAGAATAGCACGCAGCGGCACTAGCAGGACTGTTATCGAACAAACCAACCAGCCGCTATTCGAACGATTGCGAAGCCTGCGTAAAACCATAGCCGACGAAAACGGTGTACCACCTTATGTTATTTTTCACGATAAAACCCTACACGAGATGGCGGCAATACAGCCACTCGATCTGGAGCATATGAGTGAAATAAGCGGCGTCGGAGAGAAGAAACTGGAACGCTTTGGTAAGGCTTTTTTGGCTGAGATTGAGGAGTTTGTGGTTGATGAGGCTGAACCAGGGCTGGATTAAATCCCTTCCAGCTCCTCACTCAACTCAAACCATTCTTCTTCCAGTATTTGCAGCTCTTTCTGGGTCGTCGCCTGTTGCGCCAGCACATCGGTTAGCCGCTGCTTATTATCAGCCTCGTAAATAGATGACTCTGCCAGGGATTGCTCAAGCTCAGCTTTTTGTCTGCTCAGCTTCTCAACCTCCCTTTCGACTCTCTTTAACCGCCTGATCTGCGGCTGTAACTGCTTTCGCAACTCTGCCTGTTGTTGCTTGTCCAGCTTCCGCGACACCGGGGAATCATGTTGCAGGAGTTTATCCTGATTACTCTTTCCCGACTTTCGCATTGCCAACCACCGCGGGTAAGCATCGATATCGTCATTAAATGGTGTCAGTTTGCCATTATCGACCAGCCATAAATCATCGCTTACACTGCGAAGCAGATGGCGATCATGCGAGACCAGAATGACGCTACCTTCGAATCCCTGCAAAGCTTCGTTCAGCGCCAGCCGCATTTCAAGATCGAGATGGTTAGTCGGCTCATCGAGCAGTAACAGGTTCGGACTTTGCCAGATAATAAGTGCTAGTACCAGCCGGGCTTTTTCACCACCGGAAAACGAACCGACATTCTGTAAAACCTTATCATTACTAAAATTAAAGCCGCCCAGGTAAGTTCTTACTTCGCGCTCTGTGAGTTTTTCATCGAGCCGCTGCATTGTCAGAAACGCACTAGCCTCTGGATCGAGCTGCTCGACCTGGTGCTGGGCAAAATATCCGACTCTTAATTCTTTTGCACGCACCATTTGCCCGCTGTGCAACCCAAGCTCACCCGCGAGCAATTTAATCAAGGTCGACTTACCCGCCCCGTTTAATCCTAGCAAACCAATACGTTCACCTGGAATCAATGAAAAATTAATGTCTTCCAGCACGGTGATATCATCGTAACCAACGGCTGCATGATCGATTCTCAGCAAAGAGCTGGGCATGGCCTTAGGTGATTTAAACCGGAAACGAAAGGGTGAGTCAATATGTGCCGGCGCAATCAGCTGCATACGCTCCAGCGCCTTGATTCGACTCTGCGCCTGCTTTGCCTTGGTCGCCTTGGCCTTGAATCGGTCGATAAAGCTTTGCATGTGGGCAATCGATTGCTGCTGCTTTACATAACCCGCCTGCTGTTGCGCCAGCCGCTCAACGCGTTGCTCTTCGAACGCGGAATAATTGCCGCTGTATAGCCGAATACCCTGTTGCTCGACATGGGCTATCTGCCCTACCACAGAGTCGAGAAAGTCGCGATCATGCGAGATAAGCAGGAGTGTACCGCGGTAATGTTTCAACCATTGTTCAAGCCAGATAACAGCATCGAGGTCGAGGTGGTTGGTAGGTTCGTCGAGTAATAAAAGGTCTGATCGACACATCAGCGCCCGCGCCAGGTTCAAACGCATAATCCAGCCGCCGGAGAAATGCTGCAATGGATTTTCTATCTCATCGTCATTGAAGCCCAGTCCCGACAATAACTTAGCGGCGCGGCTATAAGCATGATAACCATCTATTTCTTCGAGTCGAATATGGCAGTGAGCAATATCATCAGCAAGGTGTTGCTCTTCTGCCTCGCCGAGACGCGACTGCACTCGTCTTAGCTCGGCATCACCATCAATGACATAGTCCACTGCCGACTGTCGGGTTAACTGAGTCTCCTGCGCCACCTCGGCAATTTCCCATTGCGCGGGCCTCGAGAAATCACCCTGATCAGCAGACAATGAACCTCGAATTAATGAAAACAATGACGATTTGCCACTGCCGTTTGCGCCGGTTAAACCAACCTTTTGCCCCGGATGAACGGTGAATGTCACCTCTTCAAAAAGCAGGGTAGCGCCTCGGCGCAGAGCAAGGTCAGTAAATTTTAGCATCAGGGTAAAACAACATCCGGTCAGAATTAGAATTTTTTACGGGAGAATTTGGCAAGAAATTCTCAGACGAGGAATAAAATACGTTAACATAGAATTAATAACGACGATAAGTGTACCGCATGAATATAGAAAATTACTACCAGCTCGATGGCACAAAATTATCTTTTACTCGCGAACAGGCCAGCGAGTTTGCTAAATTTGTAGCAGGTGATTTCAATCCAATTCACGACGTCGATTCGAAACGATTCTGCGTGCCCGGTGATTTATTGTTTTCGGTCATTATTCATCACTACGGCCTGAGACAATCGATGGGATTTTCTTTTTCCGGCATGGTGAACGATGATATCAGGCTGGTTTTACCAACGGTTAAATCGCGTGAAATTTCTATCTATGATCAAAACGATAAAAAATACCTCGACGTCTCGACCAGTGGAGACCTCACCACAAACCCCGAACTCATCAATTCTCTGACCAGAAATTATGTTGAGTTTTCTGGTCACACATTTCCCCATATTCTGGTTCCGATCATGAAAGAAAATAACGTCATGATTAATCCAGAACGTCCATTAGTCATTTACGATCACATGCGTATTGCGCTGGACACCCTGGATATCGACTCGATTTCACTCTCGCTCTCGGGCAGCGAGTTTCGACTTTATGGTAAGCGCGGTGACGTTGCGCTTAACTACGACCTTAGTTGCAATGGCGAAAAAATCGGTAAAGGTCAGAAAAAAATGGTATTAAGCGGATTACGTGAGTTTGAACAGGAAAAAATCGACGCACTGGTGGCTTCTTATCAGAATGGCAAGGAGACATATCTGTCAAACAGGTGAACGGCTAGAACTCACGGGCAAAGCTCAGCGAAGCTGAATCCTGTTCTCCTCTGGTCATTCGCAAACGAATATAACCGCTGCTTTCAACAAATAGATCGAAACTGATACCGCTGCTGACTGATTCTTCGTTTTCAAATATTTCGGTTCCAGTGTCGCCACTAATATCACCACTAACATCGTTATAAGCAGCAAAAGCTGTAACACGCAGATTACTGAACCGGCCACTCAGTCCAAGCTCCACGCCTATATCTCGAGTTTCAATTTGATTGTATACACTGCTGTCGATTTGTGTAGCCGAATGATATTGATACGCCAGCTTGCTGTGTAATGAAAAAAACTCTCCTAGAGGCACAGGATAACGCAGGTAAACACCCAAATAACTACCATCGAATTTTCTGGTGTTACGCGGACCATTAAGATCGCTAACACGTGTTGTTATCTGGCCGATATTGGCACCGACGCCAAGACCCGAAGGGGTCTTTTCTTCGAATTGGAGATCGAGTCGAGAAATTTCCGCATTTCTTCGACCACTTTCAAATAACCAATCACTATTGACTTCATTAAGACTAAGCGAAACACCCGACCATTCGGCCTTCGCCAGCGGCATAACTACCATCAGAATAACCGCCGCCAAAAGCGCGGAAGGTTTAATCGTCCAGCCCTGCACCGGTTGACACACCGACAGAAATACCCAGCCTTTCAAGCTGCTGGTGATCGCTAATTTCTTCGCACTTAGCCGTCACCCAGGTCTCGACTGCATTAATTATTTGTTCAGCTTTTTTACCCTCCGGATTGATAGGCTCACCAATAACCACTCGAACAGTACCGGGCCATTTTATCCAGCTATGTCGTGGCCAGTATTCACCGGCATTATGCGCGACCGGTAAGACTGCGTAACCAGTTTTTTCTGAGACTATCGCACCACCATGTTTGAAAGGTTTCTTTTCTCCTGGCAAGACTCGCGTACCCTCCGGGAACAGCATGAGTATACGACCCTCATCCATGCGTTTTTTACTTTCGACGACTAACTGTTTAATGGCCTTACGACCAGTACCGCGATCGATTGCGATAGCATTCATGGCGACCAGACCCCAGCCGAAAAAAGGAATACGGGTTAATTCTCGCTTAACCACCCAGACCATTGGATCGAAGAACTTTTGCAGCGCTATAGTTTCCCAGGTTGAGCTATGTTTGCTCATCACGATAAAACCGTGCTGGGGAATATTTTCCAATCCCTCGACCCGATATTTAAGGCCGCAGAATAAATGTAACATGGCCAGGCTGAAATTTATCCAGAACCGAATGAAGGTAATGCGCCAGCTTAACGGTGCAGCAATGAATATCGATAACAACAGTGCAGTCACTACGGTACCGACCATAAACAGCAGCCAGAAAAATGTCGAACGAATGCCTAACCAGAATTTATACAAATGACTACTTCCTCTTAAGAGTGTCACGGACGAAGTGAGCCAGATCATCGTACACGGGTACATTCACCGCTTCGGGATAATGCTGCATGACATATTCTCCCTTGCCGGTACGCACTAATGCCGGCTTCGCTCCGCACATTTCTGCCGCTTTAATATCGCTAATGTTATCGCCAACAAATGTAGTTTCAGCCAGGTTGATATTAAAATGTTTGGCGATTTTCAACAGTAAGCCGGGCTTCGGTTTCCGGCAGATACAGTTATCTCGAGGACTGTGCGGGCAGTAGTAGATGCCATCTATGCCTGTACCGCGCATCGCTAGCTGGCTCTCCAGTTTGTCGTGAATTGCCTTTAGCCCATCTTCACTAAACAGGCCACGGGCGATACCCGATTGATTACTGGCAATTGTTACCAGGTAGCCCGCTTTTTTAAGGCGATTTATGGCTTCCAGGCTACCGGGAATTAGCTCCCACTCATCGACCGATTTAATATAGTCTGCAGAATCACGGTTAATGACCCCATCCCGGTCCAGAATTACCATACGTGCCACTTAGGTTACCCCGCTGTTCTCGAGTCTAAATACATTAACTAACCAATCACTGTATCCTGGAAAAGTCAGCTACCTGCCGAAAGCACTGCAACAACTGGTTTAGTAGAGCAAGGCGATTATTCTTTATCGCTTCATCATCCACCAGAACCATAACATCGTCGAAAAAGCTGTCGACCGTGGGGCGTAATTCAGCCAGTTGTTCGAGCCCCTCTAGATAGCTACCCTGGTTAAATAGCAGGCTAGCTTTTTGCCACAATATATCAATTTGCTCCGCGAGCTTTATTTCAGCGGCTTCTTCGAGCAATTTTTTATCGACTTCCAGCGATTGCTCTAATGCCTGCTTTTTCAGAATATTACTAATGCGTTTATTAGCCGCCGCTAGCGCAGCCGCCGCCTCATGTGATTGAAATTGATGCAGCGCCTGAACTCGCCGATTGCAGTCGCTCAATAAAGTAGGTCTGGTGCATAAGACTGAATCGACTATATCGTAGCCAATACCCTGATCCTGATAATAAGACCTCAGCCGGTCAAACAGATAATCCAGAACCTCATCAATCATGGCCGAAGCATCGATGGTTTTCGACAAACCACCGGCAGCCAGTCCGCAAAGCTCAGCAAGATCGAGCGGGAGATCCTTTTCTATCAGGATCCTGACAACCCCCAAAGCCGCGCGCCGCAAAGCGAAAGGATCTTTTACCCCGCTGGGTCTTTGGCCAATGGCAAAGATACCCAGTAGACTGTCGAGCCGATCAGCCAACGCCAGGCACTGGGCCACACCGCTTTCGGGTAATTCACCACCCGAGTGCTGTGGCCAGTAATGCTGTTCGACTGCTCTGGAGACCAGCTCAGGCTCGCCATCGTGCTCGGCGTAATAACGTCCCATCACACCCTGCAGCTTTGGAAACTCGCCAACCATTTCACTCATTAAATCACATTTACATAACTCAGCAGCCCGTTTCACCAGGTCCTGGTCAACCGATATCCGACTCGCCATGGCCTCGGCCAGGGCGCTTATTCTGTCAACCTTGTCACCAATACTGCCGAGCCGTTCCTGAAACACCACTTTATCCAGGCTGGCTCTCAGTCTCGCCAATGGCTGCTTTTGATCCTGTTGAAAAAAGAATTGCGCATCGGCGAAACGCGGACGAATAACTCTTTCATTACCCCGGGCGACTACTTCGGGTTGCTGACTGTCGACGTTTGATATGGTGATAAAGTGCGGTAAAAGCTGCTGATTTTCGTCGAATACAGCAAAATACTTTTGATTATCCTGCATGGTCATTACCAGTGCTTGCTGCGGTATTTTCAAAAATTCTTCATCAAACTCGCCGCTCACCGCGACCGGATATTCGACTAAGGCGGTTACCTCTTCAAGCAAGCTTTCATCAATATGCGCCACACCACCGAGTCGAGCGGCATTACTTTCTACCAGGGTCCGAATTGCATTCTGCCGTTTATCGAAATTACTCATCACCATCCCCTGAGTAAGCAGGATTATTTCGTATTCTTCGGCCTGATTAATTTCGATCTTACGCGGTGCGTGAAATCGGTGTCCGCGACTGAATTTAGACGAGTCAACTCCAAACACGCTAGCTTCAATGAGTTCGTCACCCACCATCATTACCAGCCATTTTACAGGGCGAACAAATTCATCTTCGCGGTCACCCCAACGCATACGTTTTGGTATCGGCATGCGCGCCAGCGCCTGATTCAGCAACTCTGGCAGCAATTGTGCCAGGCTTTGACCCGGTTCTGATTTTTCGAAATATAACCAGGCACCTTTATCGGTTTCGCGACGACTCAAATCATTCACACTAACACCACAGGAACTGGCGAATCCTAATGCAGCTTTGGAAGGATTGCCTTCGCTATCAAAAGCAGCTTTTAATGCCGGGCCACGTTTTTCGATGTGCTGGTCGGGTTGCCGAATCGGCAATTCACGAAACAATACTGCCAGACGCCGTGGCGTCGAAAAAACTTCCACCGATGGCGGTGTTAACCCACAATTTTCCAGCCCTTTTGTCATCAGCTCCGCGAAGCTCTGCGACAATGATTTGAGTGCTTTCGGCGGCAACTCCTCGGTACCGACTTCAATCAGACAATCGTTAATCATGCTTGCTACCTCCCAGTAAAGGGAAGCCCAGGACTTCTCGTGACTCGTAATAAGCCTGCGCGACACCTCGCGACAGAGTGCGTACTCGCAAGATAAACCGCTGTCGTTCCGTGACCGAAATTGCATGTCGCGCATCGAGTAGATTAAATGCGTGTGAGGCTTTCATCACCTGTTCATAGGCAGGTAAGGGGAGTTTACGCTCGATAAGAATCCGGCTTTGTTTTTCGCAGGCGTCGAATCTGTGGAACAATTCGTCGGTATCGGCAATTTCAAAGTTATAAGTCGACTGCTCAACTTCGTTCTGATGGTAAATATCACCATAGCTTACCGGGCCATCGGGTCCATTCGCCCATACCAGATCGTAGATACTATCGACACCCTGCAGGTACATGGCCAGACGTTCGATGCCGTAAGTGATCTCACCCGAAACCGGTTTGCACTCCAGTCCACCGACCTGCTGAAAATAGGTAAACTGGGTAACTTCCATACCATTCAACCAGACCTCCCAGCCCAGCCCCCAGGCACCCAGCGTTGGTGACTCCCAGTTATCCTCGACAAAACGGATATCATGAACCAGAGTATCGAAACCCAGGGTTCGTAGCGACTCCAGGTAAAGCTCCTGAAAATCATCTGGAGATGGTTTGAGCAGAACCTGAAACTGAAAATAATGCTGCAACCGATTTGGATTTTCACCATAGCGCCCGTCGGTAGGCCGACGACTGGGTTGCACATAAGCCGCGCGCCAGGGTTCCGGACCGATTGCGCGAAGGAAAGTGGCCGGATGAAACGTGCCCGCACCGACTTCCATATCCAGTGGCTGCATAATGACACAGCCCTGCTCAGACCAGTAATTTTGTAAAGCTTGAATCAGGCCCTGAAAGCTAGTCAGATCAGTCGCCGACGTAATACTCATTTTATTTTGGAGTCTCTAAAAATTTTGCGTGATTATAACGAAACAGGCTTGATTCGACATGATTTTTCCTGCGGAAATGTGTGCTGACAAACAAAACCATCGAATATGTCACACTAAACGAGTGACTATTGCGATTTCTTGCAGTTGTGTTCCATCTTCAAGTAAGTAATCATGCTAGCCTCAAGACCGACTGTCGTATTTTATGTTTTATTACCTGAGGCAATGGTTCCACTGTCTGAAGATTTATGCGCTTATCTGCGCATTCGTTTCAGGCCCGGATCGCCTGCCAAGCAGCCCACATTGCATTCTCCTCTCTGTTTTCACCTACTTCTTGATGGGCTTTGCGCTGGTGAATGATCAGCGTGATTACATGGCCGTCGCATCGCAGATATTATTCGAATTAAGCCTGCTGGCACTGGTCGCATTCGCCGGACTGAAATGGAAAGGCTTACTCTTCCGATTCGAACAAACCTATTCGGCATTAATCGGCATTAACCTGATTATCAGCGCTGTAACGCTACCGATTTTTTATCTGATACCCGATGGCAATCCCGAAACCGCCATACAAAACAGCCTGATATATACCACCATAGCCATAGTATTCTGGAATCTGGCGGTGCTGTCGCAGATATTTAAACGCGCTTTCGAGATAAATACCGTAATGTCGGCTATGATCGCTTTCAATTACTTCATGTTGTACCAATTCACCGTCATCTGGTTTTAATGCATTGAAAATTTATATCCTTGGAATCTGCGGCACCTTCATGGCGGGCCTCGCCCTGCTCGCCCGCGAACGCGGATTCGAAGTCAGCGG
>JAOUJX010000118.1 GCA_029882955.1 Gammaproteobacteria bacterium | reverse complement strand
GCTTTCGATGGCATGAGTTCACGAACAGAAGTGGTCAGCGAAAGCACGCTCCCGGCGGTCTCTGAATACACCAAACCCGAATGGATTTCTGTGCCATTCGAGAACGCGACTATTTCGGCCATCGCAATACATTCCGCCGCTACCAGCGTCGAAGTCCGTACCGGATTATGGCGAACCATGCGCCCCGTGGTTAATTATGAAAAATGCAGTGGCTGCTGGTGGATATGCAGCACCTATTGTCCCGACGGCGCGATTAATGTACGCGATGACGGTTTACCCGATATCGATTACGAGCATTGCAAGGGCTGCCTGGTATGTGTCGCGCAATGCCCGCCTCATGCCATCGAGTCCATTGCGGAACATATTGCCAGTCAGCAGGACAACCTGGGAGTCGCGTCATGAGCCGGAAATTATTAACCGGTAATAGTGCTGCGGCCTGGGGTGCTCGACTGGCGAAAACAGACTATATCCCGGCTTTCCCGATCACCCCGCAGACCGAAATTATTGAGGATCTCGCTCACTGGATCGATACCGATGACATGGATGCGCGTCTGGTCACCTTCGAATCCGAACACTCGATGATCACTGCGGCTGGCAGTGCCGCTTCATCCGGTGTTCGAGTGTTTACCGCAACATCCAGCCAGGGGCTACTCTATGGCATGGAAATGATTTACACCGTGGCTGGCTGGCGAACGCCGTTTGTCATGGTAAACGTCTCGCGGGGCCTGGCTTCTCCTATCACGCTCGAATCGGATCACAACGATATTATGGCCGCACGCGACAGTGGCTTCTTGCAAATACATTGCGCGACCTGCCAGGAAATAACCGACAGTATTCTAATTGCCTATCGACTGGCCGAGCATAAAGAAATCCGGGTACCGGTGATCGTCAATCTGGATGGCTTTTACCTTTCCTTCACGCGTGAACCGGTCGACTTAGCCGATGCCGACAAAGCCGCAGCCTTCGTCGGTGAGTTTGATCCCGAAAACCTGCAATTCAAGGGCAATACGCCCTTAAGCCAGGCGATGGCTGTGCTGGGCGGCAGCCCCTACTCCTATTTTCGTTATGAACTGCATCTGGCGGCACAGCAGGCCCTCTCGGTCTACGATGAGATTGCCGATGAATTTGCCGAAATCTTCGGACGCCGCCACAGCATGATCGATGGCTACCAGATGGACGACGCGGAATACGTCTTTGTAATGATTGGATCTTTTTCCACCAAAGCACGGGATGCCGTCGACAGTTTGCGCCAGGCTGGCTGGAAAGTCGGGCTACTGCATTTACGTTTGTTCAGGCCTTTCCCACAGCAAAAAATCAGAACACTATTATCGGGTCGACGGGGCGTGGCGGTAATAGATCAAAATATATCGATGGGTATGGGTGGTGTTTTGCATTGTGAATTCGCCACTGCCTTATACGGAGTTAACAATGCCCCCCTGCTGGCCAGTTACATCGGCGGCCTGGGCGGCCGTGATATCAGTCAGCAGGAATTTTTCGAAATGATGAGCGAACTCAGGCATGCCTGTGAGACTGGCGAATCGCCGCCGCCACGCCTGCTTTACTCGCAACATGAACTGACCGAAATGCGTAAGCTACAGGCGATTGCAGCGGCTGAACACGCTGAAATTAAAGCGACTTGAGGTGGCAGCAATGACCAGTCAATCACCCATACATTTCCACCGCATGGAGGATATGCCGTCGACTCATCTGCTGGGTACCGGTACCCCCATGTGCGCCGGTTGTGGTGGACTGGAAGCGCTCCATACCATGTACGACATACTCGGTGAAAAAACAGTATTTGTTAATGCCGCTGGTTGTATGACCTTGTTGTCGGTATACCCGTTTACACCGTTTCGCGGTGGCTGGCTTTATACGGCTATGGCCTCGGCTCCGGCGGGTGCGCAGGGTGTGCGCGACGCAGTAGATATTCTGCTGAAAAAGAAAAAGCTATCAAAAGAAGACGACATGGAAGTAGTCGTAGTCACCGGCGATGGCGCCGCCTACGGCATGGGCCTGTCGGCGACCTCCGCTGCGATGGATCGCAATCTTAACTATATATACCTGTGCTACGACAACGAAGGTTATGGCAATACCGGCCAACAGTACTCTGCCGCTACACCCCATGCCGCGACCACCTCTACCAGTAAAGGTTCGCACGGTTACCCGGGCTTTAAAAAAGATTTGTTTTCAATCTGGGCTGCACACAACCCAGCCTATGTGGCGACCATAATCGCGGCGGAGCCACTCGATATGGCGAAAAAAATTGAAAAGCTTCAGTCAATGAAAGGATCCCGCATGCTCATTTCTCTGGCGCCCTGCCCGACCGGGTGGGACTACGATCCTCAGCTTAGTGTCGAGATCGGACGACTAGCGGTACAGACCGGCATATGGCCATTAAAGGAAACAATCGATGGCAAAGTGGTGCATACGAAAATACCGCGACAACGCAAAGCTGTCGAAGAGTATTTGGAGCTACAGGGTCGTTTCAGGCATTTATTTCATCCCCGACGCGATGAATCAGGCATTGCCGAAATCCAGCTGCGGGTGGACACTTACTGGGAAAACGTCACCTGATAATGAATCAATCTGCCACCAGCTACTGAGCCGTAGCTGGCAGTTTCTCATTAAACCCGGATAAGCATATACTGGTTCGACACCGTCTATCGCGCGTGATCGCCGGAGCATTCCATGAAATCATTTTTATTCAGCCTGTGCCTGTTACCGATAACCGCCACCGCAGCCAACATCAACCACAATAATAGCATTGCCTGCATCAGCGAAGAGTCGAGCTTAAAAGGCAGACATCGAGAATACGATGCCAATAAGAATTCCGAACAGGCACAGTCCCGCTTTTCGGCCTGGTTACTGGCTGAAAATTTCAGCGATCAAAAATCTAAAGTGAAATTCATCTGGAAACCTAAAACCGGGAAAGGGCCTGCAATGGAAATACTCACAACCGACAAGGCACATAATCTGATCCAGGTTCGCTCGCAAACCAGGCATAGCCTGATTGTTGTATCGTCGGCATCCAATCCATTTTCTACCGAAAGCTGGACATTTGCGTTTAATTTTCAGGTGGAAACCATGATAGCCACGCGAGTACAGAGCAATATCGCCGCCGTTAAAGGAGAGGTTATTACATACAACTGTCAGTTTGACAGGCTGATTACCAGCGGCATAACGACCCGAAATATCTTTAGCACGACCCAAATGTCGCAATTAGAACAGAATCAGGCCCTGATACACGATAAATTGATTCAGTAAGTTATATTTTGACAATGGCTCAACATCATAGCCGCCATATAGCTTTTTTTTATAATTACTATTGATTTCAATGATCATAATAGATATATTGGGCCTACCCCATAAGGGATGCTCGGTCGAGGAAACCGGGATCATCTGCTTGATAACCAACAACCAAGTAAATCAAAAAATCTTAATTATAACAGAGAGATACTCAAACCATGCCGAGTGAAAACGCGCTTGTCCGCTTCGTTGATATCCAGAAGAGCTATGATGGAGAATCACTGGTGGTTAAAAACCTGAATCTGGATGTCGCCAAGGGTGAATTCCTGACTATGCTGGGCCCGTCGGGTTCGGGTAAGACCACCTGTTTGATGATGCTAGCCGGTTTTGAGCCCGCCACACACGGCGAGATTTATCTCAAAGAAAATCCAATTAACAAAGTACCGCCCCATAAGCGTGGTATCGGCATGGTTTTTCAGAATTACGCGCTATTCCCGCATATGACAGTGGCGGAAAACCTCGCGTTTCCGCTCGAAGTTCGTCAAATTGATAAAAGTGAACGCGAAACACGTGTAAAACGCGCACTCGATATGGTCCAACTGGGTGCATTTGGCGATCGTCGCCCGGCACAACTTTCGGGTGGCCAGCAACAGCGAGTCGCAGTTGCGCGTTCGCTGGTTTTCGATCCTGATCTGGTATTAATGGATGAGCCTCTGGGCGCACTCGATAAGAATCTGCGCGAACAAATGCAGTATGAAATTAAACATATCCATGAAAATCTCGGACTAACCGTGGTATATGTCACGCACGATCAGAGCGAAGCACTGACCATGTCGAACCGCATTGCGGTATTCGACGACGGCATCATCCAGCAATGTGCGCCACCGGAAGACCTTTATGAAAGACCTGAAAATGCCTTCTGCGCCAACTTTATCGGTGAAAATAACCGGCTACTGGGCAACATCATCGAAGACCACGGCGACAGTATCAAGGTCGAGATCGATAACGATGCCGGTGTTGTCGAAGCTAAGAAGGTTAACGTGGGTGATATTGGCTCACGAACCACACTGTCATTACGCCCTGAACGAGTAACCGTTAACCCCGAGCCGGGCGAAGTACCCAACATTTTCTCAGGTAAAGCCGAAGAGCTCATCTACCTGGGTGACCACATCAGAACGCGTTTTACCGTCTGTGGTCATGATGATTTTATTGTAAAAATTCCCAATTCAGCCGCTCATGCTCACCTCAAAGAAGGTGACACCGTTAATATCGGCTGGAATGTGGAAGATTGTCGTGCACTTGATCCTTCTGATTAATCCGGGATTAAGGCAACAATTTTTATACTGTAAGTGGTAAACCGAAGAGGAGAAAATACCATATGAAAATATCGATGAAACAAACCCTGCTAGTCTCTATCGTAGCAGCTGCAACTGCAAGCGCTGCACAAGCGGAAGTGAACGTAGCGTCCTGGGGTGGTGCTTATACCGCCTCTCAACAAAAAGCGTATTCTGATACGTGGAAAGAGGGCAAGGTTAACTGGATTAACTATAACGGCGGCCTGGGTGAAGTAAAAACTCAGGTAGAATCTGGTGCCGTCACCTGGGACATCGTTGACGTATTACCTTCTGACGCCCGTATCGGTTGTGACGAAGGTTTGTTCGAAGAGTTGGACCGTAGCATGTTCATACCTGCAGCTAACGGCGATTCGATGGACGAAGACTTGATGGTTGAAGCGCCCAACGATTGCGTTGTCCCGCAGATTTGGTGGTCTTATGTACCGTTTTACCAGGAAGGCACATTTAGTGGTGCACAGCCCACGACGATTGCTGATTTCTTCAACGTTAAGAAATTTCCCGGCAAGCGCGGCATTCATACCTGGCCAAATGCGATAATCGAAATGGCTCTGCTAGCCGATGGCGTTGCGATTAAAGAAGTTTATAACGTGATGAGTACCGATGCTGGTATAGACCGCGCTTTCGAAATGCTCGATAAGATCAAAGACCACGCTGTATTCTGGTCTTCCGGTGCCAAACCTCTGGAACTGGTTCAGTCAGGCGAAGTCGCTATGTCACTAGCTTACAACGGTCGTATTGGTGCAGCAGTTCTCTCTGAAGGCGCCAAATTTGTTACCGTATGGGATGGACAGGTACTCGAAGAAGAATGGCTGGTTCTCGTTAAAGGCGCGCCTAATGCTGAAGAAGCCAAGAAATTCCTGATTCATGCATCTGCACCCGAGCAACAGGCGGGTCAGGCTCGTTATATTAACTATGGCCCAATGCGTAAGTCGGCTTTCGAAATCATGAAAGCCGGTGAGCCCTGGTTCCATAATGGCAAAAACATCATGGAACATATGCCTAACCGCCCGGAAGTTATGCCTCGTTCGGTCGTTGCTAACGCCGATTGGTGGGCAGACTACGGCGATTCTGTAAGCGAACGCTATACCGCCTGGATGGCCAAGTAAGTCTGTATGATCTGGAGACGGACAATAGCTGTCCGTCTCCATTTTTTTATCAATGATCGATAATCAATAAAAAAACCATGACGACACAAACAGCATTGCCCGAAGGACCCATTTTAACGGCTGATGGGATACCGCTAAAAGACAGTCTGCAAAAATCGTTACGCCAGAATAAACTGCGTGCAATGTTTCTGGTTAGTACCCCGCTTCTTTTTCTGGTTTTTTTATTCATTATCCCTATCGGAAACATGTTGACACGTAGCGTTGACGACACGTTTATCAACCGCGTTCTACCCTCAACGATCGAAGCTTTCGAATCCTGGGACAAAGTATCCGAACCACCCGAATCGCTGTATTCGGCTTTCGTCAACGACGTCAAAGCTGCCGACAAAGTTGACATCGGCAAGGTCAGTACACGCATGAATTACGCCAAGCCCGGCTGGAAAAGTCTGGTAAAACGTACCGCGAGAAAAATCAAAAAACTCAAAGGCCCCGAATACAAAGATGACTTGATTAAAATTGACAAACGCTGGGCTGACAAGGAATTCTGGTTGTCACTCGGCATTATGAAAGACAAAGCGACCTTTGGTTACTTTTTAAACGCGGTCGATAAAACCTACGATTTTGATAAAAACATTATCGATGTGGAGGAAGAGCGCAAGGTTTATAACACACTCTGGTATCGAACCCTGCTGGTCAGTTTTATTGTCACTATTGCCTGCCTGATACTCTCCTACCCGGTAGCCTATTTACTCGCTACTCTGCCGATGCGTATCTCCAACCTGTTGATGATTTGTGTGTTAATGCCCTTCTGGACCTCGTTACTGGTACGTATCGTGGCCTGGATGATCATGTTACAGCAAAATGGTGTCGTCAACGATACCCTGGTCGCCTCGGGAATATTGAGCGACGAGAACCGGCTGGCGATGATGTATAACTTCAACGGTACCATCATTGTCATGACTCAGATATTACTGCCGTTCATGATTTTACCGCTTTACAGTGTGATGAAAACGATTCCACCAACCTATATGAAGGCCGCGCAAAATCTCGGTGCGACGCCAACCCTGGCTTTTATTCGTGTTTATATGCCGCAGACCATTCCCGGTATCGGCGCAGGTTGTATCCTGGTGTTTATCGTCGCGATTGGATACTACATCACGCCTGAACTGGTAGGCGGTAAAGACGGCCGTTTAATCGGAAATATGGTGGCCTACCATATGCAGAAGTCTCTCAACTGGGGATTGGCCGCTGCCATGGGTAGCATCCTGTTGGCTGCAATTTTATTATTATACTGGCTGTACGACAGAATTATCGGTATCGACAACATGAAGATGGGTTAACAGCATGGCCTTACCTATATATACATCTCCGGGACAACGTCTCTGGCATTACACTTATTTGGCGTTTTGCGGTTTCGTATTATTTTTTCTGGTCGCACCGCTGGTCGTTGTCATCCCTCTGTCATTCACCTCGGCACCGTTCTTGAATTTCACGCCTGAAATGCTGGCCCTTGACCCGGAAGGATTTTCCTTTCGTTGGTACCGGGGTCTGTTTGGTATGTGCGGTAATATTGAAGACAATATCTCAACCATGTGCTCCAATAAATGGATGACCGGGGCTAAAAACAGTCTATTTATCGCGATAGCCTCAACCCTGATGGCAACTTTTCTTGGCACCCTCGCAGCGCTTGCCCTGAGTAGCGATAACATGCCTGCACGCCGCCTGATCATGGCTCTAATGATTTCACCCTTAATCGTGCCTTTAATTATCACTGCTTCGGGTATGGCATTTTTCTTCGCCAAAGTTAATCTGACTGCAACCTGGCCTGGTATCGTGCTGGCACATACGATACTCGGTTTACCATTCGTGGTAATAACGGTTACCTCGACACTGGTTGGTTTTGATAAGTCCTTAATCCGCGCTGGCGCTAACCTTGGCGGTACACCGACTTATAATTTTCTAAAGATACAGATGCCACTCATCGCACCCGGCATGATCTCAGGCGCTTTATTCGCTTTCATAACTTCGTTCGACGAAATCGTTATTATTCTGTTCGTCGGTGGTCCGCAACAGCATACTTTACCATTGCAGATGTGGTCAGGCATTCGTCAGGAAATCAGCCCGACTATTCTCTCGGCAGCGACAATTTTAGTATTGTTTTCAATCTTATTGCTGACGACGCTGGAAATGTTGCGTCGCCGTAGTGAACGATTACGCGGAATCACGCCGCATTAACAGCACGGCAAGAGTCAGCAATGCAAGCCGGCGACATGGTGTATTATCTGCATGTTAATGCTGTAGGCACCGAAGTAAAGTTCCCGGCCCTTGTGCTGGACATTGGCGAGGGCGGCATCCATATACGCGTCGGACGCTTTAACCCGACCACCAGCAAGCTGGCGACTTTCGAATCAACAGTGGAGGCCGATAAACTCACAGCCCGCACTACTGCTTTTAGCTTTGAGGAAGAGTTAAAAGGCATCGTTTAAATAAATCGTTAAGTCTATAATCGGCTCTGACTCAACCCGATATAAGCCGTCTCTTGATTACAACCCTGAATGCTATCGCACCGATCTTCCTGATCATTCTCATCGGTTATTTTCTATATCGCTCAGCGATAATAGGCGAACAGGTCTGGTCTGCAATCGAGCACCTCTGTTTCTACCTGTTATTTCCGTTTCTGATTGTTCGCACCCTCAGTCGAGCCAACCTGGGTAGCGTACCTGTCGTCGACTTCACCCTGGTTATTGTTGTCGCGATACTTGGCATGTCAATCGCACTTATCTTTGCTTACAGTCTGTTACGCAAGCAATATCCGGCCAGTGGACCCAGTTTTACCAGTGTCTTTCAGGGTGCCACCAGGTTTCACGGCTTCGTCGCGCTCGCCATTATCGGTCCGCTTTACGGCGATGACGGGGTCACTCTAACTGCGATCGCTCTAGCGATTATGGTGCCATTGTTAAATACTATTTCGGTCATCGTACTATCCGTTTACGGGCATGGTGCCAGTAGTATCGAGCCAACAAACATCCTCAAACAGATAATTAAAAATCCCTTAATTATCGCCTGCGTAGCCGGCCTTATCCTAAACCGCACCGGCATCCCGGATATCGCCTTTAACGCGATTGAAATAATCGGTAATGGCGGCCTCGGCCTGGCATTATTAGCAGTCGGTGCGGGTATGCGACCCGGACAGGCTGCGAGAGATAAACTCCTGATTTTTGTCGGTGTATTTATACGCCTGATCGGGATGCCGGCTATTGTTATTTTTATGGCCTGGATCGTCGGCCTGGAAGGCCTGCCACGAACTATCGCAATTATTGCCGGTGCAGTACCAACCGCGGCTTCGTCTTATGTCATGGCCCGAAAAATGGGTGGTAATGCCGAGCTTATGTCGAATATTGTTACCTTTCAAATTATTGCTTCATTTATTACTCTGCCTTTCTTTATTTACCTGTCTGATAATTTAACCCGGTATCTCTAAAGCCATGTACGAATATAATTACCTTCTCCAGCATTTACGAAAAGCTTCGATTAACCACGAACAGGATATTTTTGCCGAATCGAAAGATACCCCATCAATGTCCTATGGTGATTTGTTTTCCGGTGCAGAGATAATCGCAGCCAGGCTGCAGGCCATGGGTCTACAACCTGGCGACCGGGTGGCGGTTCAGGTCGACAAATCATTGACCGTCATCCAGTTGTACCTGGGAGTCATTCTTGCGGGCGGTGTTTATCTACCTTTGAATACCGACTATACAGCTAACGAAGTCGGTTATTTTCTCGGCAATGCGACACCCGTCATCTTTATCTGCGATCCGGCAAAGTATGATTCTTTTACTACGATCGCTACAAAAGCTGGCGTTAGCAATATATTGACCCTGGATAGCCAGGGTAACGGGAGCCTGACCGACGCACCGCAAGTATCTGCAAATAAACTCGTCGTAGTCCCGCGAGGCAAAGATGATCTTGCTGCAATTCTCTATACCTCTGGCACCACCGGATTATCAAAAGGAGCCATGCTTAGCCACGAGGCACTGACCTCTAATGCGTTGGTACTTGCTGACTATTGGCAGTTTAGTCGACAGGATGTATTGATCCATGCCCTACCAATATTCCATACCCACGGATTGTTTGTCGCTACTAATATTGCGCTGGTTGCTGGCTGTCGACTTATTTTTATGTCGCGTTTCAGTCCGGATGCGATTATCGAAGCCATCCCAAAAGCAACCAGCCTGATGGGGGTTCCGACTTTTTATACCCGTCTTCTTACTCACCCGGATTTAAATGAAGACTTAACCTCGAATATTCGACTGTTTATTTCTGGCTCCGCGCCGATGCTTACCGAAACCCACCAACAATGGCAACAAAAAACCGGTCACACCATTCTCGAACGCTACGGCATGACTGAAACCAGCATGAATACCTCGAATCCCTACGATGGCGAACGACGTATCGGTACCGTTGGTTTGCCTTTACCCGGCGTAGAATTACGTATTACGAATGACCAGAATAGTGAAATTGAGCAAGGTGAAATTGGTAGCATCGAAGTCAGAGGACCAAACGTTTTTAGCGGCTACTGGCAAATGCCTGAAAAAACCCATCAGGAACTTCGCGAAGACGGCTGGTTTATCACAGGTGATCTTGGGGTTGTGGATAGTGACGGGTATCTCAGTATTGTTGGCCGATCGAA
>JAOUJX010000483.1 GCA_029882955.1 Gammaproteobacteria bacterium | reverse complement strand
GCAACACTCGGCATGCTTGGCGGCGGTCAGCTTGGCCGTATGTTTGTTACTTCAGCACGAACCATGGGTTACGAAGTGATTGTTCTCGATCCCGATCCGAATAGCCCGGCCGGTGGTATGGCAAGTGAGCACTTGACAGCAACTTATGATGATCAAAAAGCGCTTGATTATTTGATTCAAAACTGTGCCGTGGTGAGCACTGAATTCGAAAACATACCGGCCGATGCACTTGATTATCTGGCTAAGTCGGTACCGGTGCATCCTTCCGCCAGTGCGTTTCGAATCGCGCAGAACCGGAAGCTGGAAAAGCTATTTATTATCGAGCATGGCCTGAATACCGCTGCCTATATTGTGATTGAGGCTGAATCCGACCTCGAAACCGCGCGAAGCTTTTTCTACCCGGCTATTTTGAAAACCGCGACATTGGGCTATGACGGTAAGGGGCAGGTTGTCTGTGAATCCTTCGATGATCTACCCGCAGCCTTCGAACAGTTGAAAAAACAACCTTGCGTGCTGGAGAAAAAAGTCGAGCTTGCGAAAGAGGTTTCGGTTGTTTTGTGCCGTAGCCAGAGCGGCGAGATTGACTGTTTTCCGGTGGCCGAAAATCAGCATGTTAACGGTATTCTGGATGTATCTACCGCTCCAGCGGAGTTGTCGGTGTCGAAACAGGAGGAAGTGAAACTGGCAGCGAGCAAGATTGCCGATGGGCTGGGTTATTGCGGCGTCCTGGCGGTCGAATTTTTTATTACGACGGATGGTGCCGTGCTGGTAAATGAAATGGCGCCGCGCCCGCATAACTCAGGGCATTTTACGCTGGATGCCTGTTACAGCTCGCAGTTCGAACAACAGGTACGCATGATTTGTGGATTACCGGCGGGCAACAGTAAGCAGCATACCCCTGTAGCCATGTGGAATGTCCTCGGAGATATCTGGCCGGAATCCGGTGAGCCCGCCTGGCAAGAGCTGGTATCGCTAAAAAACGCCAAACTGCATCTATATGGTAAAAAGCAGGCCCGTGTTGGCCGCAAGATGGGGCATATTAATTGCCTGGGCAGTGATAGTCATTCGGCATTCGAGTTAATGCAGCAGGTTAAACAACGACTCGAAAAGGTTTAGCCCGCTTTTATACCGCGAGCCACGGTATAGGTCTTGCCCTGTTTGATTTTCTCGTAGTGACCGAAGACTTCGTTGAAACCACGTTTGAAAAACTGACGTAGGCCGGTAATGGTGACGATATAAAAAGATCCGCCTGGTTTTAAATAATCTAACGCATCGAACAGGTAAATATAGAGCATTTCCTTGCCGACCTTGGCGGGTATGTTAGAAACAATGATGTCGAATTGTTGTTTTGGTATCTGCTTGAAACCGTTACTTAACAGGCAACTGGCGTTTTCTATTTTATTTACCTGGCGATTTTTTTCTGAGTATTCTACGGCAACGAAATCCTTGTCGACCAGTAAAGTTTGGCCTTCGGGCGCGGCTTTGGCCATGTTTAGACCCAGAACCCCGTACCCGCAACCCATATCCAGGCAGTCGTCGGTTGCCTTAATGTCGAGATACCTGAGCAGCATTTTCGAGCCGTCATCGATAGAGCGTGGGGAAAACAGCCCCCAGGTAGTGTAAAAGTCGAGATGAAAGCCTGCCCACTCGGAGTGTATTTTCAGGTCATTTCTGATTTTCTGGCTATAATCTTGCAGGTCGCTCATAGTTTAATATTCAGCACTGATTCAGCTTTGGGCAGTATTCTTTACAACTGCGATGGGCTTTGCCACAATGGCGCGGTTTTTTTCGGACGTCATTATCTAATGGCGTACCCCAACTTACTACTCCTGGAGTTAATATTTATGAAATTTGTTTCTGCTTTCGTTCTGGCACTGGTGCTGGGATTCAATGGTTCCGCTTTCGCCGATGCTGCAGCCGGTCAATCAACTTACGCAGCTAAAGGCTGTATTGGTTGTCATGGCGCCGGTGGCAAGAGCGTCGTTCCTACCTATCCCTCGCTGGTTGGTAAAGATGCGGCTTTCATTAAAAAGAACCTGACCGATTTCCGTAGCGGCGCGCGCAAAAATCCAACTATGAATGCCATGGCTGCAGCTTTGAAAGACGAGGATATCGAAAATTTGGCTGATTATATTGGTAGTCTTAAATAATACTATTGGCGGTTTAAAGTAAAACCGTATTGCCTTAGCTAAAAAAGCCGACTAGTGTCGGCTTTTTTATTTCAACAGAGAAACTGTTATGTCCGATTACCTGTTAGCGCCATCTATACTGTCCGCCGATTTCGCGAAACTGGGTGAAGAAGTCGATAATGTTATCGCTTCGGGGGCCGACATTGTGCATTTCGATGTCATGGATAATCATTATGTTCCCAATTTAACCATCGGCCCGCTGGTCTGCGAAGCCTTACGCAAGCATGGTGTGACCGCGCCAATCGACGTGCATTTAATGGTGAAGCCGGTTGATCGCATTATCCCCGATTTTGCCAAAGCCGGTGCCAGTTATATTACTTTTCATCCAGAGGCATCGGATCACATCGACCGTAGCCTGAGCCTGATTCGAGAAAGTGGCTGCCGTTCCGGGCTGGTATTTAATCCGGCGACACCGCTG
>JAOUJX010000117.1 GCA_029882955.1 Gammaproteobacteria bacterium | reverse complement strand
CATGCATGCGATGGGGCCTAATGTTGCCGGAGTGATTGGTTCGGCGGTGGCAGCAGGCGTTCTGCTGGCGATTGTTGGCTAACGATCCAGATAATGCCTGCTTGAACACTTTGGCGGCAACCGATAAAACAAATATATCAACGCCAGCGGCGCCAATACCCAGTAGAAAGTTTTCAGCGCCATGAGCGGCTCGGTCACCTCTAACAAAGCTAACGCCGTGATTGCAAATAACACCGCCACTCCCAACTGCGAGTAGTAGCTCTTCAGCACAATATATCTGTGATTATCGGCTTTAGCGGCAAGGTCGAAGAAGCGTTTGTTAAACACCAGCCTAAACAGGGCGGTTAAGAATGCGATGAAAACGATGAGGGGATAAACCCAATATTGATTCTCACCCGTTTCAACTGCCCCGCGCAGTAACCAGGACAGTACATAACCCAGAACGCCAATCACGTAAGCCTGTTGTGCTCTGATTTTATCGAGCCGGTTTTTGATCAGGTAGAACAGCACGGCGAGGACTATAGATAACGAAACTACCAGTACGCCTAGCGTTACCAGGTTCTCCCCGGAAATGATATAGAGCGTAATTACCCAAAAATAACTTTCAGCAAACAGGAAGAATCCGTCGATCAAAAATATCACCCGCGAGTTACTCGAATCGCGAAATCCGGCAATCGAATTTAGCGTAATCGGTGCTGGCGCGGTGGCCATCAAAGATTCAGGTAAGCTTACTCTGGAATAATAGGTAATCGCCGGTACGACAATGCACACGGTAACAAGAAATACACTACTCGCACCCCATTTTTCCCATAAATAACCACCAACAAGAATTCCAGTCTTAAGCAAAACCATGACGACTATCTGAAAATTTCCAAACTTGACACCGGTATCGCTGCTGTTGGTACAGTGAGCGAATAGCGTACGTTGTGCCATCCAGAAAAAACAACCATAAGCACCATTAAGCAGGGCTATGAGATTGATCGCGGTGAAGTCCTGATCAAGCACGATGCTACCAACCAGTGCTAATTCTAATATCAGCGTCGCGACCAGAAGCCAGTTCCAGCCGAATCTTATGCGAATCCGATCCCAGTAATAAAGGGTTAATAAATAGCCAATTCCATTGACTGCAATAAAACTGGAAATTTGGGATAAAGACTGGCCTTTGAGCCACATAAGTGCCGGCAGAAAAAATGGCAATAACCCGATTAGTAGAGAATGCGTACCCGAATATTGGTAAAACAGGCGTGTCGAGCCTGTCATTAGAAGCTGTCAGGTTGACTTACGTCCAGTTTATCCAGCTCGTTGTAGTAAGCATCCAGATTTTGCTTTTCACCATAGCGCGGATAATCATGCATTTTCAGGTAAGGCCGTGAATTAACCTCAAGCAAGATACATTTTTGATGTCTGTAGCTTTCTTCTATGCCGCGTTCAAAAATAATATCGACGCCTAGTATATTAGCTTTAAAGAGATCGATAGTTTTTAAAAATAATTCAAGGTTATCGGCATGAATTGAATCCTGATCTACAGTCCGGACTACTCCGCCGGGAGCCAGTGCAACTCGAAAAAATAATTCTACACTTTCATCCTTTGTCGGCACCGACGAAAAGTTAAAACCCTGTTTTTTAAGATGCTCCAGGATTTGTCTGCTCTTTTGAATCGGAAACATGCCGCCAAATAGCTGCATCTCTTCACGCGTTTTATTTTCCGCGTCGATCAATTCGGCAATTGAGTCGGTTCCATTACCGATGACGAATGGCGGATAACGCTGAATGACCGACATGATTTTTCCTTTTACCACTACAACGCGATAATTGGCACCCTTCAGGTATTGCTCGACAACCGTTGTCGGCCACCACAACTTCGCCAGCACTATCGCCTTCCATAGTTCAGTAAAGCTGTTTATCGGAAAATAGCTGCCTCGTGAATAGCCACTAACATTAGGCTTAATTACCAGCGGAAAACCGTGTGTTTTAGCAAACCGGTGTGCACTCCAGGGATTAAAAAATACCAACCCTCGTGCGTGTGGCAAGTCGCCTTCGGCAAATTTAGCCCGACCCTGCTCTTTGGAACGACAACCGCGTCGTACATTAACATCATTGTAGTTGCTGCAACCATGCATATAGCGATGACTGATCCATGCGTAAATTTTCGCTTTTAACCACTGCATAGACTTATCTGGTTACCGCTAACATTTTTACTTTACGTGCCACCAGCCATTTTTTCAAAAACACTGACTGCACGGGATGACTATCTGGAATAGATTTCACTATTTGAGCCAGATTTCTGGTTGTATTTAACGCAATACTAATACGTTGTTTATGCGTCTTATTCGGGTCTAACAGGTTAATCGGCAGGGGTACAAACAGATTAATTTCGATTACATGAAAATCGCCCTTGACCAAATCGGCTACGCTATTGGCACGCACCCCAACGCGAGAAATGCCGAATCGGCCAAATGAACTAACATGCTGCCAGATTGTTTCGAGTTCGGCTGCATTGAATGACTCGGTGATTTCACGGTAGATAGTATTACTGTTATTAATGCTATTTATCGGTAACTTTTGCTGTCCCGAATTATGCGCCTCGGTAACGCTTAACACCGCGGGTTTCGATTCATCCTCGGCACATAAAACGAAGAATATCTCAAACTCTCGAGTCTCCGTCGCAGCCTCCTGAATAATACAGGGCATTTTTTTACAAACACATAAACGGCGAATCTCTTCGAGTTCGGCCGGACTATCGGCGCGTCGAATGCCATAACCGTTTTGCCCCCACTCGGGCTTTACAAATACCGGGTAGGTAAAATCGAGTGTTTGGCCTGTGTCGAGGCATTGGCGTAACAACCAACGCGGCGGAATTAATCGGTCGATGTCGAGTTTAGAAAAAATACCTTTGGTTTTATTAAAATACTGCGCGTTAATTTGAAAATAACGTGCGGGATTCGTTCTTATTTTTACGCAATAATATATAAAAGAAAAAATCAGCAATAGTCGTATAGGCATGGGAGTCATTTATCGCATAAGATTTATTATACTGACTGGCGATCAGTTTAAGACCTCTGGCCAGAACCCATCAGCTTTATCTATAAAGCCCGCCGGATCCACTAGCCACCTGGCTTGAATATCGGCGTCGTAGTTTAAATATAATTTCCCACCCTTTATATTCCATTGCAGGGGATCTCCCTTGGCAAGGTCATTTTGAGCCACTAGCCATGCGCAGTAACCACCATATTGCGGCGCATATTTATCGGGCATTGCAATGAATTTTTCGCGATTTTTCTCGGTACTGAATAGCCATTCCGCACCTTTATATTGATAACTAAACTTATCCTTGCCCTTTACCGGCTTATTTACCTCGAAGTAAGCGACTGTATCGTAGCCAGCAAGTGCCTTGTTGCTGAAGAACCCGGTATATATTTCGGCAGCAGCCATCAGCTTGAGAGGTAGCAGTAAAGTCATTGCCAATACAATAGACCTCAACACATTTAGTTTCATTTTAATTCCTTTAATTAGTTTACTGATTTTCGCTGGTATTCGACCGTGAGCTGAGCATTACGTTCGGTAATACGCCTCGAAAACAATAATACTGTTCCTGTCCCTGGAAAAGCTATCAAATAACTATTACAAAATTGTTACAAAATTATCACGCAACAGAAATCCAGACAGGGAAAAACCGAGGGAGGTTTTTAATCAGCGCTCGCCGAGCGCTGTGAATTTTCCCAGTCCTGCCCCAGCCCGACAGCGGCGTCGTCAGGCGCAAGCATCCCCCTGCCCTTGATAATATCCGCAGCGCGTTCGGCCATCATAATCGTCGGGGAATTTAAATTGCCATTCGGAATCGTTGGAAAAATAGAGGAATCAACCACACGCAGGTTTTCGATACCGTGCACTCGTAGCTCGGAGTCAACCACCGCCATGTCATCCTCACCCATGCGGCAGGCGCAGGAAGGGTGGTAAGCGCTCTCGACGGCACTTCGCACAAAGGCGTCTATATCCTCATCGCTTTGTATGTTTTCGCCGGGTTGAATTTCAGAATCACGATAAGGCTCCATGGCCTTTTGTGCGATGATTTCACGCGTCAGACGCACGCAGGCACGGAAGCCTTCGATATCGTCCTGGTGTTGTAAATAGTTAAAGAGGATATCCGGCTTGTCGTTAATGCTCGGAGATTTCGCCCTGATGAAACCACGGCTTTTCGGTTTGTTATGGCCGACATGCACCTGAAAGCCATGGCCATCAAAAGCCGCCCGGCCATCGTAACGCATCGCCGCCGGCAGAAAATGATATTGAATATCCGGCCACTCGACACCCGCCCTGGAGCGAATAAAGGCACAGGATTCAAAATGGTTGGTCGCACCGAGTCCGGTTTTGGTAAAAAACCAGCGCGAGCCGATGAGAAACTTATTCCAAAGGTTTAACTTGCCGTTCAGGGTAATTGGCTGCTTGCATCGAAATTGAAAATAAAATTCGAGATGGTCCTGCAGGTTTTCACCAACCCCCGGCAAATCATGCATGACTTCGATACCGGCCTGCTTCAATACTCCGCCCGGCCCGATGCCCGAAACCTGTAATAAATGCGGCGAAGCGATCGGACCTGCACTTAATATGACTTCCCGGTTAGCATGCCGGACCTGTAACTCCCCGTCGCAGAGGAATTCGACACCGACCACCTTTTTGCCTTCGAATAACAATCGCTGGGTCAGCGCCGAGGTAATTACTGTCAGATTGGGGCGTTTAAGCGCCGGTTTCAAATAAGCATTCGCGGTCGACCAGCGCACACCATTTTTCACCGTCATGTGCATGGGCCCGAAGCCTTCCTGTTGACGCCCGTTGTAGTCGCCGGTCTTCATGTATCCCGCTTCGACACCGGCTTCGATAAAAGCGCTATACAGGGGGTTTTCCATGTTATTGCCATTGTTGACCGATAGCGGTCCCGCCTGCGAACGGTATTCGTCGCTACCGAAAGCCCAGTCGTCGGCCTTTTTGAAATAAGGCAGGCAGTGGCGGTAGTCCCAGTCTATAGCTCCCTGCGACTGCCACTCGTTATAGTCCATGGCGTGACCACGCACGTAGACCATGCCGTTGATCGATGACGACCCACCGAGCACCTTGCCGCGTGGGCAGTCCATACGCCGATTGTCTAAATAAGGTTCGGGTTGAGACTCGTAGCCCCAATTGTATTTGGGCATATTCATCGGGATGGAAAGCGCGGTCGGCATCTGGATAAAGATGCTTTTATCGCTACCTCCGTATTCGAGCAGAAGCACACTGATATTCGGGTCTTCAGTTAACCGGTTGGCTAGTACGCAACCGGCCGAGCCTGCACCGACAATGATATAATCAATATTCTGAGACATTAACTCTTACCAAAATTAGTTTGACGTAAAATACCGCCATATATTTCTTTGTCACCGACAATCCCAACCATTCTGCCCTGCTCTTTCAGTAGCACCGGCCAACCTGTTTGATGGCGAATCTCGATATTCCAGCGCATCTTCATATCTGGGGAAGCAGTTACCAGCACATCATCGCCCAGGTTCTCGATTATGGTATCGATATTACAATGCTCAATTTTCCCGATCTTGCCATCGAAGCTCGTTGCGACGGGCTTGTTATTTTGATCCAGCGTTACGCGAAAATGGCCATAGTCATCCAGAATAACATCCATGCCATCGCGTTTGAGGTCGGCCAGTGGCGTCATGAAGGAGCCACCGCGGAGAACATTTAACGGATTCATATGAGCGACAAATTCGGCGACATATTCATTGGATGGATTCAGCACGATGTCTTCCGGTTCCCCATACTGAACAATTCGCCCACCGTCCATGATGGCAATATGATTACCAATTTTCAGCGCTTCATCAAGATCGTGGCTGACAAAGATAATGGTTTTTTTGAGTTCCTGCTGTAAATCAAGCAGGAAGTCCTGTAGGTGGTTACGTATTAGCGGATCAAGCGCTGAAAAAGGTTCGTCCATTAACAGGATATCGGCGTCTGTTGCAAAAGCACGAGCGAGACCCACGCGTTGTTGCATGCCGCCTGAGAGTTCATGTGCATACTTACCCTTCCACTGATAAAGATCAACCAGCCTCAGCTTTTCTTCGACGATGGGGCTACGCTCTTCCTTGCTCATTCCCTGCAATTCAAGCCCCAGGCCCACATTATCTTCAACTGTACGCCATGGTAACAGGGCAAATTGTTGAAATACCATGGCAATCCGGTTCATACGCATGTTTCGAAGTGTGGTGGCATCGCAACTGGCAATATTTACCTGCCCGCTTTCATTGCTAACCAGCACATCACCGCGGGTGACTTTGTTCAGACCGTTGACGGCACGCAATAACGTAGACTTGCCGGAGCCTGACAGCCCCATGAGAACGCAAATTTCCCCTTCATGGATATCGATGCTGGCGCCTGCAACACCCAAAACGGCGTCAGTTTCCTTTAATATAGATTCGCGTGTACCACCTTTGTCCAATAATTCCAGAGCTTGTGTATGCGCCTCACCAAAAATGATATCTACATTTCTGAAGGAAACCGAAACAGGACTATCTGTCATAGGCATGGCTTATTTCCTTTTATCGGGCAATTTGCAGACTCGATCCATGATGATGGCAACAATGACAATGGCGATTCCTGCTTCAAAACCTTTGGCCGGGTTAACCTGATTGATGGCTCTAAGAATGGGGATACCAAGACCAGGTGCAGCTACCATGGAGGCAATTACCACCATAGAAAGTGACAGCATAATCGTTTGTGTCAGCCCAGCCATGATATTCGGTATGGCATAGGGTATTTCCACCTTCCACAACAATTGTTTGTTAGTTGCTCCGAAGCTCTCGGCCGCTTCAATCAGCGGTGTGGGCGTGGAGGAAATTCCCAGGTAAGTCAGCCTGATTGGGGCCGGTACGACAAATATCACTGTTGCCACGACACCGGGTACCGGGCCAAGTCCAAACAGAGTCAGTGCCGGTATCAGATAAACAAAAGTCGGAATCGTTTGCATCATATCCAGCACAGGACGGATAGACACCCAGAGTTTCGGGCGATGTGCTGCGGCAATACCGATAGGCACACCGATTACCACGCAAAGTACAGTCGCCCAAAGTACCAGGGATAGCGTTTCCATGGTGTCTTCCCAATAGCCAAGGTTAACGATCAACAATAGCGACAAAACAATAAACAGGGATATTTTCCAGGATCGATGCAGCCAGTAGGCCGCGCCAGCAATCAACGCAATCATCGCGAAGGCCGGTATGGAAAGCAGGGCGAGTGATGTTAGGTCAAACACATATTCCAGAACGACGGTGAACCCATCGAAGAGCCAGAAAAAGTATTCGTTTAAAAAATCCACGAAGTCGGCAAGCCATCTGCCAATTGGTATCTTATTGTCTTCTAGCCATTCCATAACTCTTAATCTCGACGTAGTGAAGTTGCCCCGGGAAGTAATGGTAGACAAACAAGAGGCCAGAGTAAATTCACTCGGACCCTTGTGATCAGTTAGTTCAAGTTACTTGCTTAAGCTGGCATTAACCGCGGCTACTCCATTACCGCCGCTAAATGTGGTTACACCATTTAACCAGCCATCGACTATTCCTCTGTTCGCTTTCAACCAGGCCTTTGCAGCCTCATCAGGCTCCTGGCCATCGTCTAGGATAGCGCCCATGATTTCATTTTCCATAGCCAACGTGAACTGTAGATTAGTTAGTAGTTTGCCCATATTTGGACATTCTGTTGAATAACCTTTGCGGGTATTGGTGTAAACATCTGCACCACCAAAGTTGGGGCCAAAGAAATCATCGCCTCCCGACAGGTAAGTCAGCTCAAAGTTAGCATTCATCGGGTGCGGAGCCCAACCCAGGAACACGACCATCTTGTCACGCTTCTCAGCGCGAGAAACCTGAGACAGCATACCTTGCTCAGAGCTTTCAACCACTTCAAAGCCTTTCAGACCAAAAGCGTCGTTGGCAATCATATCGAGAATAATGCGGTTTCCATCGTTACCCGGCTCAATGCCATAAATCTCACCCTTCAACTTGTCTTTAAATTTTGCAATATCGGCAAAATCCTTTAAGCCAGCATCAGCAGCCTTTTTATTCACCGCAAGAGTATATTTAGCGCCTGTCAGATTAGCTGGTTGAACGACTTCGACAGTGCCTGCATCACGATAAGGACCAAGATCTCCTTCCATTGTCGGCATCCAGTTACCCAGAAACACGTCGATGTCGCCAGTTTCCAGGCTTTTATAGGTCACCGGCACTGAAAGCACCTTAACGTCCGGGGTATAACCCAGCCCCTTCAGGACAACACTCGTCGCTGCCGTTGTCGCTGTAATATCAGTCCAGCCTACATCAGATAAATTCACAACCTTGCAACTCGCCGGGTCAGCCGCCGTAACAGGGACAGCAAGACTCAGGAGCGCTGCTCCGGTAAGGGCTGAATATAAAGATTTTTTATTTAACATGGTGTTTTAACTCCTCTTGGTTTTCGAAGTAATGGTTATGCGCTATTTCAATGCCACCCGGGCTGCTTTCCTGTCCATAGTTTCTGCTTCCAACTGAAACACTATTATTTTTATTGGTTGGTCGTCCAATATAAATAAAACTATCAATAAAAACAAGAAGTATTTAAAATAGATTGTCTTTAGCGGACAATATTATTTCGCTTACAAAAAGACCCATGCCGGCAATTACGCCCGGACGGGCACCAACCTGATTGCGAGAAAACGAAAAAATATGCCCAAAGTCGGAATGTCCCAAATAAGGCGCGAACAGCTCATAGAAGCAACTCTGGATTGCGTCGACCTACATGGCGTGAATGGCGCGACCATATCAAAAATTAGCAAACAGGCCGGTGTATCGACCGGCATTGTCCACCATTACTTTCACAACAAGGACGATTTACTTGAAGGCAGTATGCGGCTCATGCTGGCACACTTAGGGCATGGAATAATAAAAAGAAAGTTACTAGCGAAAAATCATACCGAAAGCATATTGGCGATTATTGATGGCAACTTTTCTGAAAAACAAATTGAGCGAAAATCAACAAAAATCTGGCTGTCGTTCTGGGCAGAGGCCCTACATAGCGAAGTGCTGGTACGATTACAGACGGTTAACATGAGAAGGCTACACTCGAACCTGACTTATCATTTTAAACATCTGATACCGCATGAAGACGCTAAATTGGTTGCTTCTGGTATGGCGGCACTGATTGATGGTATCTGGTTGCGGGGTGCTTTTATGGAAAAAGGAATTGATGCCAAACAGGCTAATCTAATGTGTCAAAACTACCTGGAAATGGTTCTCGAAAAATATTCGCCGGTGTAGTGATTCCGGGATTAGTAAGGATCATTTTACAAGCTTTCAAACACCCGTAGCGGCAAACCAGTGGCGCGTCCGATTTGCCACAGCTACCAATGATAGCATGACAGGAACTTCTACCAGCACCCCCACCACTGTGGCCAGGGCGGCACCCGAATGCAGGCCAAACAATGATATCGCGACGGCAACAGCCAGTTCGAAAAAGTTAGAGGTACCAATCAAACAGGCCGGAGCGGCGATATTATGGGGTAATTTTAATGCTTTTGCCGCGGCATAAGCGAGCGCAAAGATGCCATAGGTTTGTATTAACAGGGGGATTGCAATTAATACGATGGTTTGCGGCTGATTGATGATGGTTTCAGCCTGAAATCCAAACAATAAAACCACCGTGGCCAACAAGCCCAGTACAGACCACGGCTTAAGGTGATGAACAAAATCATTCAATCGCTGACCATCACCACCGGCTTCCAGTCTGTGCCGGGTGAGAGCACCGGCGACTAACGGTAATAAAACATATAAAACCACCGAGATCAGCAGGGTTTCCCAGGGCACCTGTATATCACTCACGCCCAGCAGAAAAGCAGTAATCGGCGCAAACGCAAACACCATGATGATATCGTTCACCGACACCTGCACCAGGGTGTAATTCGGGTCACCTTTGGTCAGTTGACTCCAGACGAATACCATCGCGGTACAGGGTGCGACACCGAGCAAGATCATACCCGCGATATATTCGTTGGCAGACTGCGGATCAACCCAGTCGGCAAAAATACCTTTGAAGAACAGCCAGCCGAGCGCGGCCATGGTAAAGGGTTTGATCAACCAGTTCACTACCAGGGTTAACAGCAATCCTTTAGGCTTCCTGCCGACATCTTTGAGTGAAGCAAAATCGATCTGCACCATCATCGGGTAAATCATCACCCAGATGAAAACAGCGACGACCAGATTAACGCTGGCATATTCCAGGCCGGCTATTGCGGCAAAGGCCCCGGGGATAAGGTTACCCAGAGTGACGCCGACAATAATACAAAGCGTGACCCAAAGTGATAAATATCGTTCAAATAAACCCATTGCAAAATGACTCTCAGTGGTTGGCCGAGCGGGATTATACAGCAGGCAAAAAAAC
>JAOUJX010000116.1 GCA_029882955.1 Gammaproteobacteria bacterium | reverse complement strand
CGCCTTGATCCTGGTAATAGTATTTGATGCCCTCAAGATCTTCAATCGCAGACCTGGCAAAAGAAATAAGCACTTACTGGATACCTAGTCTGATTTTCACCTCACGAATATCAGTCGTCTCGCCTTCCTTCACATCCATCAAACCCTGAGCAACCGCTTTAACAAATGCCAGCTCCTCTGCTTGACACTCGTAATCTTCCAGGCCCTGCACCACGGCTACACCGCGACCACGGCTGGTTAATAGAACCGGGCGATGAGTATCTTTGGTGTGGTTGACAACTTTGCCAGGGTTTACCTTAAGATCAGAAAGCGGAATAACGTCTTTGGAAAATTTTGTTTGCATGTTTAATCCCTTACTTTAAGACCTGTTTATAGCACCTGTTTACTGGTCTGTCAAAAAACAAACAATACATCAACGCTTAACAGTCTTACTGTGATTACTCACAATGTCGCTTTACCACCACAAGTAGTCGTTACGAAGCCATGGTTCTATTTGTCAGACATATTGACAGGACATAAAATATCGGTTCAAAAATCCCGTTATATTATCTCTGAGGACAGGCATTGAACGACAAGATTTTAAGCGTATCGCGACGCACGCGATCCACTCCTTTTACTAGTCGCGTCGAAGCCGCAGGAGTGAAAGCCTATACCATTTACAACCACATGCTGTTGCCAACCGAGTTCGTCAATTTCGAAGACGATTACTGGCATCTTTGTGAGCATGTCCAGGTCTGGGATGTGTCGGCCGAGCGTCAGGTAGAGATCAAAGGCCCGGACGCGATGCGCCTGGTGCAGTTAATGACGCCGCGCGATATCAGCAAGACAGAGGACTTGCAGGGCAAATACGCCCCGCTATGTAACGAATACGGCGGCATTATCAACGACCCGATTGTGATCCGCCATGCTGCTGATCGATGGTGGGTTTCGATCGCTGATAGCGATGTCAAACTCTGGGCGCAGGGCCTGGCTACAGGCTTAAAACTGGATGTCGATGTTTTCGAGCCTGATGTATTCCCATTGGCAGTACAGGGCCCGAAGGCCGAAGAGCTGGTCGCCCGTTTATTTGGTAAAAGCGTACGAGGTATTCGATTTTTCCGCGGCGAGATGCTGGACTTCGAAGGACACCCGCTTTATGTCGCACGCTCGGGATGGAGCAAACAGGGTGGTTTCGAAATTTATCTCGATAAACCAGAGCTTGGCGAAGCGCTATGGGATAAGCTAATTAAACTGGGTGAAGATCTGAATGTCCGACCTGGCTGTCCAAATGCAATTGAGCGGCTCGAATCCGGACTCATTTCACTAGGTAACGACATCGATGACAGCAACAATCCTTTCGAGTGCGGTCTGGACCAATACATCGACCTCGATAACGATATCGAATCACTAAGCCTGCCAGCATTACGTCAGCTGGCCGGGCAACAGAAAAGACAATTAACCGGGTTAATCTTTGACCAGAAGAAGACCATTCAACAGAGCAATTTGAGGGTCGAAGGGCAATTCGTTGGGGAGCTTACTTCACAGGCCTGGTCACCCCGCTATCGCAAGCAGCTTGCATTCGCCATGATGAATCGCGATTATCTGGATAGTAATTCGAGCATTGAAATCGAAGGCGTTCTGGGTCAAATTACGGAACTACCTTTCAGCGTCGAAGTATTAAGCGCATAACACCAAGCGGAACATTATTCATGGCCAAATCTTCCTACCTGAAACCCGATACGATTGCTTTGCACAGCGGTTATGTGCCCGAAAGCGACCACGGCTCACGCGCTGTTCCGGTTTATCAAACGACGTCTTACGTCTTCGAAAGTGTGAGCGATGCGTCATCACTATTCAACGTCGAACAGGGTGGTCATATTTATAGCCGTATCACCAACCCGACGGTAGCAGTTTTAGAGCAACGCATTGCAGCACTCGAAGGCGGTAGCGGCGCTATTTGCACGGCCTCCGGCATGAGCGCCCTGTTTACTACCTTTATTACCCTGTGCTCGGCTGGCGACCATATTGTTTCTTCGGCGCAAATTTACGGTTCGACAGCGACCCTGTTGAAACACACCATCAAGCGTCTGGGCATCGAATGCAGCTTTGTGCCGATTAACGACGAAAAGGCTCTACGCGAGGCGATCCAGGACAACACCAAAATGGTGTTCTGCGAGTCTATTGGTAATCCCGGACTCGAAATTGCAGATATCCCGAATATCGCCAAAGTGGCTCACGAGTTTGGCATTCCGGTCGTGGTTGACGCCACCTTCGCAACCCCCGCTCTGTGTCGCCCGATCGAACACGGTGCCGATATCATCGTCCACTCCGTAACCAAATGGATTGGCGGTCATGGTGTGGCGGTTGGTGGTGTGATTGTCGATGGCGGCCAGCTCGACTGGTCTGCTAGCGGGCGCTTTCCTGAGTTAACTGAACCCTATGCGCCCTTTCACGGCATTAAATTCTGGGAAGAGTTCGGCCCTTCGGCTCTGGCTATGAAAATTCGCGCCGAATCGATGCGCGATGTCGGCGCTACCCTAAGCCCACACAATGCATTCCTGATACTACAGGGTATTGAAACCCTGAGCCTGCGCATGAAGCAGCATGTGGCCAATGCGCACACGATGGTTGAATGGTTGCAGGCGCAGGAAGAAGTCACCTGGGTTAATCATCCAGAGATGGAATCAAGCCCCAGTCACCATCTGGCCCCGGTACTATTCCCCGAAGGCGCCGGCTCGATGCTGTGCTTCGGCGTGGTTGGTGGACGTGCAGGTGGTGCAGCATTTATCAATGCTCTACAACTGGCATCTAACCTCGCCAATGTTGGCGACTCACGTACGCTGGTATTGCATCCAGGCAGTACCACGCATTCACGCCTGACACCCGAAGACATGATCGCCGCTGGCATTAGCGAAGACATGATCCGGGTCTCGGTTGGTATTGAAGACATTAAGGATATCAAGGCCGACTTCCAGCGCGGTTTCAAGGCCGCCAGCCGTATCGCGGGGGAAGGCTAATGGAATTACAGGTCAATGGACGGAAAGTCTACGCTGCCACTGGCGGTAAAGAGTTCGATGCTAAATTACCAACGGTTTTATTTATCCATGGTAGCGGTCTCGATCATCGCAGTTGGGCACTACAGACGCGGTGGTTTGCCTACAACGGTTATTCGGTGTTGGCACCCGACTTTCCCGGACATAGCTTATCAGAAGGCGATGCACTCACTTCAATCGAGGCACAGGGACAATGGCTGGTCGATTTTCTCGATGCCGCTAATGTCAACAGGGTACATGCTGTCGGCCACTCGCAGGGTTTTCTCTGTGCGCTGGAACTGGCTAAAAATGCAGCCGGCAAGGTGGCATCGCTTAGTGGTATCGGTACCGCCGCGGCTATCCCTGTGAATCCGGCTTTGATCGAAACCGCGCTGGAATCAAGCAGTAAGGCCGCTGATTTGATGCTGCAGTGGGGCTTTGGACAAAATGCGCAAATGGGCATTAGCGCGGTTCCGGGGATGCAGCCTATCGCAATCGGCCGACAAATCATGGTTTCTAATCCGTTGGCTGTTGACCTGCAAGCCTGTGCCAATTATGAGTCGGGCGAGACAGTAGCAGAATCGCTGAATATCCCCACGCAACTCGTGCTAGCCGGTCAGGATCGCATGACCCCGCTGAAGGCTGGTAAGGCAATGGCAAAAACCATGAACGCAGAGGTCACCGTGATCGACAACTATGGACACATGCTACCCATTGAGGCACCTAAACGTTGCCTGCAAAGCCTGCGCGATTTTATCGGTTCAATCGAACATTCGGAGTAATCATATCAATGAAAATTAATAAAGTCGCAGTCATCGGCGCGGGCACCATGGGAGCAGGGATTGCCGGCCAGGTCGCTAATGCAGGCGTCGAAGTCTGGTTGCTCGACCTGCCCTCCGACGATAACCCAAATGCTTTAGCCGAACGAGGCCTGGAACGACTGCGCGACCCGGATGCACCCGGACTCATGAGCAAAGAAGCAGAAAGCTTCATTCATGTCGGTAACACGCGTGACAACTTCGACGAGCTGGCCAGTTGTGACTGGATCGCCGAAGCCGTTGTTGAAAGGCTGGACATTAAAAAAGATTTATACAGGAGACTCGACGCGACCTGTCACAAAGAAGCGATCATCACCTCAAATACATCGACAATCCCGATTAAACTACTAGTCGAAGATATGCCTCCGGCATTTCGCAAACGCTTCGCGATCACGCATTTTTTCAACCCGGTACGTTTCATGCGTCTGCTGGAACTGGTTCGAGGCGAAGATACCGATCCGGCTGTCATGGACATACTCGATCGATTCTGCGAAGAGCGACTCGGTAAAGGCGTGGTGCCCTGCCTCGACACACCGGGATTTCTTGGCAACCGTGTCGGCGTGTTTGCCATTCAGTGTGCGCTACACGCGGCATTCGAACTTGGTTTAACCCCACTCGAAGCCGATGCGCTGTTCGGTCGTCCGATCGGCATACCCAAGACCGGCGTGTTCGGTTTATACGATTTAATTGGCATCGACTTAATGTCCGACGTAGTCCAGAGCCTGGTCAATATCCTGCCCGAGAATGATGCTTTCCACGCCGAGGCAGCCAAAATTCCGCTGATGACGCGCATGATCGAAAACGGTCAGACCGGTAACAAACAGGGTAAAGGCTTTTACCGTGATGGTGAGAATGGCCGGGAAGTGCTTAATCTGGACAACGAAACCTATCAATCAGCCCCACGTTTGAATCTGCCACTCGCCGAGAAAGCCGAGAAAGATGGCGTTAAACATTTGCTCGATGACGACGGACTTTACGGTCGGTTCGCCTGGCGTGTTTTATCCAGGACACTGAGCTACGCGGCTTCGCTGATTCCAGAAGTGGGCGACAATCCAGTTGGCATCGACGATGCAATGAAGCTCGGTTATAACTGGGTCCAGGGTCCGATGGAGCTCATCGACGAAATCGGCGTGGATTATTTTGTTAGTCGTCTACAGCAAGACGGTATGCCGGTTCCCGAGTTCCTCGCTGAAGCCAGAGGGTCGAGCTTTTACCGAGTACATGGCGATCAGTTGCAGTCGAGAATTGCCGGTAACCACTGGCGTGGCATTAAACACGCCGAGGGTATTATCCGATTCTCCGAAAAGCGTTTAACCGTAAAGCCTGAAAACAGTTGTGAAGTCGCCAGCTGGTACGACCTCGACGGTATCGCTATGGTCGAATTCCACAGCAAAGCGAATGCGCTGGATGCTGACTCGATGGCCATGTTAGACGATGCCATAAGTGCGGTTGAGCAAAAAGGCATGCGTGGATTAATCGTGCATAACGATGCGCAACATTTTTCCTGTGGGGTGAACCTGCAATGCGTTCGGGATTTCTTCCGCAATGACGATCTCGATGGCCTCGATCAATTCCTGGCCAACTTTCAAAATACTGTGCATCGGATGGCGAACGTCGATTTCCCCGTGGTGGCGGCACCGGTCGGATTATCCATCGGTGGTGGCTTCGAAGTCGTTTTACACGCCAAACAGGTTATCTGCCACGCCAACTCGGTCACCGGGCTGGTGGAATCTCTGGTCGGTGTGGTACCCGGTGGCGGCGGTTGCAAGGAAACCCTTTATCGCTGGATCGAACTCCTGCAATGTGGCGATGAGGATATTGCTAAGGCCTGCTGGAAAGCCTTCATGAATCTGGGCTACGGTAAAACAGCCACTTCGCCGATTATCGCTAAAAGTCAGGCCATGTTGCGGGCTAACGATCGGTTCGTGATCAACCGCGATCGTATTCTTAGCGAGGCGATTGCTGCGATCGAAAACCCTTCTGAACAAAAAGCATTTGATCGTCCCGACCTGACATTACCGGGCAAGCCTGTATTCGAAGAAATGTGCCAGTGGTTGGCAGACTCCCGCGATAAGGGTATCTTCATGCCACACGACGTCAATGTTGGTTCGGAAATGGCGCGTATTGTCACCGGTGGCGACGTCGAGCCGGGAACTGTCTGGAGCGAACAGGATTTTTACGATGCTGAGCGCAGGTCTTTCCTGAGTCTGGTTCAAACCGATGCAACCCGTGAAAGGATTAACACCATGCTGGACAATGGCTCACCTGTGCGAAACTAAATTCGAGAAAACTCATGACCATAGAATACGACCAGTTAAAAGCTAACGACGCCAATTTTGTGGCTTTAACACCGCTGTCATTCCTGCAACGCACTGCGGATATATACCCAGATCGAGAAGCGCTCATTTACAACAATCGACGCTACACCTGGGCACAGACTCGCGCTCGCTGCACTCGCGTTGCCTCCAGTATCGCAGCACGCGGTCTGGGCAAAAACGATACCATCTCGGTATTCGCGTTCAATACCCCCGAAATGTTCGAGGCGCATTTTGCCATCCCGATGGCAGGAGCGGTGTTAAATACCATTAACACCCGGCTCGATGCGGCTACCGTTTCCTACATCATCGACCACGGCGAATCGAAGGTTTTTATCGTAGACCGCCAGCTCTGGCCGGTGCTCGAAGAAGCACTGGAAACCAGCCAGTTAAAGCCCGAGATAATCATCATCGACGACGCCGATGCCACCGAGAAACCACCACTACCCGAAGGCATTGAGTTCAGTTACTACGAAGACCTGGTCGAGCGCGGCGATGAAACCTTTGAATGGCGACAACCCGAAGATGAATGGCAGGCACTCACACTGAATTACACATCGGGTACCACCGGCCATCCCAAGGGTGTGGTTTATCATCATCGCGGATCCTACCTGATGACCATGGGTACCGTAGTTTCCTGGGCTCTGCCCCAACACCCGAGATATCTGTATACCGTACCCATGTTTCACTGCAACGGCTGGGGACACGCCTGGACCATGACCGCAGTTGCCGGTACCGTGGTCTGCATGCGGGCATTCAATCCAAAGTTATTATTCGACCTGGTCGAAGAACATCAAATCACGCATTTTGGCGGAGCGCCGATTATTCTGAACATGCTCGCAAACGCGCCTGAATCGGATCAAAAAAAATTCGACCGCACCATTCATGTCATGACCGCTGGCGCCCCGCCGCCCGCTAAAGTCCTCGAGAGCATGGACCAGTTCGGCTTCGAGATCATGCATGTTTATGGTTTAACCGAAACCTATGGGCATATTTCACAGGCCGCACCACAGGATAGCTGGGCCAGTCAGAGCCGGGACAAACAGGCCGAATTAAAATCGCGCCAGGGCGTGCGCTTTGCCATGACCGAGGCGGTCGACGTCATCAATCCCGATAACGGCGAAGCTGTCCCCTGGGATGGTGAAACGATGGGCGAAATCGTAATCCGCGGCAACACCGTCATGAAAGGCTATCTAAAGGATCCCTCTGCCACCGAAAAGGCCTTCCGGAATCACTGGTTCATGAGCGGCGACCTCGCGGTTATCCACCAGGATGGCTATATTCAGGTCAAGGATCGCGCCAAAGACGTTATTATTTCGGGCGGCGAAAATATATCCTCGGTAGAAATCGAAGGCGTACTCTACAAACACCGTGCGGTGGGTGAAGCCGCTGTCGTAGCATTAGCCGACGAAAAATGGGGCGAAGTTCCCTGTGCCTTTATCGAGCTCAAACCCGACCAGCAGGCCAGCGAAGAAGAATTGATTGAGTTTTGCGGGGATAATATGGCACGGTTCAAGCGTCCCAAAAAAGTGGTGTTTGGCGAGTTGCCGAAAACTGCGACGGGTAAGATTCAAAAGAATGTATTGCGGGAGCGGGCTAAGGCGTTTTAATTGGCGGGGCATCAAAAAAGCTAGGCAACCCGAGTCCCAACGCTACTCCCAGTTAAATGTCCATCTTCGCCGAGTCGACGCCCCAGCGTAAGTTCATACAAGGGTAGTGCCTGAGGTGCTGGAAAACTGGCGCTACCTAACCGGATTGGGCTATCGCCGGGAAATCCCAGATGCTCTCGCAGTTGAAGCTCTATTCTCGAGAGTTCAGTTTCGATAAGTCGATAGGTATTCAGATAGTTAGCCACGCTCAAAGCGAGTGCTTTTTTGTTACCGTTGTAGCCGATAATGCCTTTCCCCTCTTTGAGTAACTCTGTGGCATCCTGTAAATCCCGCTCCAGTACTTCTGCTTCGGCGGCCTCATTTAAGGCTTCAGTGAGCCTGCGGCGCATCTCAGCGTCCAGCGTATCAGGCAATACGTCGCTGTCTGGTCGAGAGGGCATGTTCTCATCCAGACCTTTCTCGATGGTTTCCAGTCTGCCCTTGAGAAAGCTATTACCGGGAGTGAGTCGCTCTCTGAACTCACCCCGAACCAGTGACCATAAATGAACTCGATCGTATAAGTCCCAGAAAATTCCGAGTTGTACCTGTAACGCCAGGCAGCGCGCTACATCGATTCGCAGGGGATCGAATTCTACCTCTTGCTCGCAAGTACCCTCGATCAGTGCGGCACACGCAATACCTATCATCTTCGGTGACCCGGCGCAAACTTCGGATGCGCCGACCAGGGCTTCCTGCTTATCGACCTGTTGCATAAAGCTTTCAACGCTCATCGGTAGCTCGCCCCCCAGTATCAGCCGTTCGTGTATACCGCGCAGGACACCGAAAAATCCAGCGGCAACCTTGTGACCAACCGCAATTTGAGCGGGTATCAGGCTTCCGTCATTACGTTGTTGCAGCAGGTAAATTGCGGGGCCGGCTAACTGGTCGATAACACCCGCCAGGATATCGTCCCAGCAGGCTGTTTCGCCTCCTGCCTGACGCCTGAATGTCGCAATCTCTGCCTGCACCTTATTGAAGTATCGGGTGATTTGCGCAAGGGCCGAAACGTTCATCAATTTATTATGCCGTATGCCGGCAAATGGGCACTCGCGCATCTCCATCTCTACGCCGACGCGAGCGCTGGCATCCGCTCGTCGTTCGGAGATTGGCCGCCCTTCCTCATCAAGCGTATCGTTGAGATCAAAGATGATTGCGGATACCGACCATGGGCCTCCGGCCAGTGCATTATCCAGACTTTTTGACATCACTACCCCTGCAAAGATATATGCAAGTGGCGAGATAGGCCTATACTTGCTGTTATAAACTATAGACTATAGTTTCTATCATCTTAGTCACAGAGAAACAATGCGTATTCTGTCCGTCAATGTCGGCACCAGCCGACCAGTAACCGTCAAACACCAAACAGTTCAAACGGGCATCTACAAAACTCCGGTCACCCGGCCTGTCACCGTCTCCCGATTTGGATTGCAGGATGACGTACGCATTGAGACACGCAAGATGGGTTTGGAGCATAGTGCGGTTTATGCCTATCCTTTCGAACACTATGCTTATTGGCAACAGGAACTGGCGTGCGAGCCCTTTCCGACGGGACAGTTCGGCGAAAACCTGACTGTAACCGGCCTGATGGAAGACGAAGTCCGCATCGGCGATATCTTTCGCTTCGGCGACACTATATTACAGGTAGCCCATCCGCGTATCCCCTGCGGCAAGCTAAACGCGCGCATGGGTTTTCGTTTCTCAACGAAATTTCTCCAATCAGGCAAGGTTGGCTACTATTTACGCGTGCTGAAAGAAGGCAACGTCGCAACCGACGACAGCATCGAACTGCTTGAACGCGACGAAGCCTCCCCCACTATGGAGGAATTTGTTCGAGTAGTGCATTACGAATACTGGGACGAAAAGGCGCTACAAAATCTGTTGCAAGCGCGCGACCTGATGCCAGCCTGGCGTGAGACGATAGAAGGCAAACTAGCCCGCACCCAGGCTGCCTGCGGATGGCACGGCTTGCGCGAATTCGAGATAACAGGCCGCCAGCAGGAAAGTCAAAACACGGTCTCGTTCTATCTGGAGTGTGTACGCGGCCGCCCACTGGCGCCTTTCCATGGCGGACAACAGCTCATGGTCGGACTAGGCGGACGCGGTGGCGGTAGCCAGCAGCGCTGGCCCTGCTATATCTCCGGCAACCCACAAAATCTCTCAAACTACCGGGTCACGCTGCGTCACAAAGTGGTGGATAATGAAAGCGGCTCCGATGATAGCCTGACCTCTGTTCTGATCGCCCTCAAAGTGGGAGATCGCATTCTCTGCAACGCACCGCATGGGGCGGCGAAGGCGACTCTGCAACAAGACCGTATCACCGTGCTGATCAGCGAGGGTGCGGGCATCGCGGCAATACTCAGCCTGCTGTACGAACTCGAAGCACAGCAGGCCCGGGTCATATTAATTCATATATCGACTGACGATGAACCGCAAGAGTTACTGCGCGAAGTCAACGACCTGAACAAACGGAACGCCAGCTGGCAAGTGAGTCAAGTCACAACTGTCGACTCTAGTCTCACTCACTCCGAGCTAGCCCGTCTTCAGGCGACGCCGACAGAATCCAATGTCCACATCGCCGGTTCACGTAGCTTTGTCAAACGCCTGGCCAGAGAATTGAAAGAAGCCAACTACCCGCCCTCTAACTTAATGGTGTACAACATAGAATAAAAG
>JAOUJX010000115.1 GCA_029882955.1 Gammaproteobacteria bacterium | reverse complement strand
CTCAATGCCTGCAAACCCGGGGCTTCGGAGCCGGCTAAGTCCGGCGGAGCAGGCATGCGCCCGGCAGCGATCACTTCGATAGTCGTGGAAAAACGAGACATTCCGGTACGCTATGAATACGTCGGGCAGGTGGCTGGCTCGCTGGAAGTCGATGTGCGCAGTCGAATTACCGGCATTATAGAACAACGACATTATATTGAAGGTAGCGCCGTCCACGCCGGACAATTGCTTTTCAGCCTCGATGCTGCATCCTACGAGGCGGTTTACCAGCAGGCGCTGGCTGCAGTCGAGAGCGCCAGGGCGCAGAAACTGAGCGCCAGGGCTCAATTGAAAAAGGCCCGCCGCGAACTCAAACGGATTACCCCACTAACCAGTCAGAATATGCTGAGCCAGAACACCGAAGACGATGCCGTGTCGGCAATCGATATCGCCAGCGCACAACTGGCGGTAACCGAGGCGGCGATCAGGCAGGCCGAGGCCAATTTGCTGAGTGCAAGTATTAATCTCGAATACACCAAAATTAAGGCGCCGATCGATGGGATAGCCGGGCGCTCCCTGCAAAACCGGGGCGCACTGGTGCAGGCAGGTAGCAACTCCTTACTGACTACGCTGGTGCAGATCGACTCGGTACATGTCGACTTTGGCATACCTGAGAACGACAAACTACGCATGCGGGCGGAACAGGCTAGCGGTATTTTGAGCCTGCCCGATTCGGGGTTTAGAGTGGATATTCTCGATGCCGAAGGTCAGCTTTCAGGTCGACAAGGTGAGCTGGATTTTCAGGATTACAAGGTCGATAACGCGACTGGCAGCTTTGCCATGCGCGCAATACTGGATAATGCGGATGGCGGTTTGTCGCCCGGCCAGTTCGTCAGGGTGGCACTTATCGGTGCTACCAAGGTGGGTGCCATAGCCGTTCCGCAGCGCTCGGTTCTGGACGGTCCGGCTGGCAAATATGTTTATGTAGTCAGCCCCGGGCAGAACGGTATGACCGTAGCGATGCAGAAAAACGTGACCCTGGGAGAATGGATAGACCTCGATGCCGAGCATAAAAATTACTGGATTCTGCGCAGCGGCCTGGAACCCGGTGACGAAGTGATAGTCGATGGCGTCGCACGTATCTTCTTCCCCGGCATGCCGGTGCAAAAAGCAGCGCCTGATGCCGCACAGCAACCCGCCCAAGAACAACCAAAAGGCTGAGCCTGATGATCGCAAGATATTTTATCGACAGGCCGATTCTGGCCTATGTACTGGCGATTTTCATTATGCTCGCCGGTGTGGCGGCGATGCGGGTTTTGCCGATTTCGCAATACCCGCAAATTTCACCGCCAGTAGTAGAGGTACAAGCCATCTATCCTGGCGCGTCGGCCAGCGTGATAGAACAGACTGTAGCGGCACCGATAGAAAATGCCATCAACGGTGTCGAAGGCATGATTTATATGGCATCGACTTCTACCTCCAGCGGAACCCTGACTATTTCCGTTACCTTCGATATTGGTACCGATATCGATCAGGCGGCGCTCAATGTCAACAACCGTGTCAAACAGGTGGAAGCGCGGCTACCTGAGGAAGTCAAAAGGCAGGGGGTAACGGTGGGCAAAGGCAGTTCATCGTTCCTGCAGGTAGTCGCTTTTTATTCGGATGCAGGCCGCTACGATGACCTGTTCATTTCCAACTATGTAAAATTGAATGTGCTGGATAACATCAAGCGTATTGCGGGTACCACCAACGTACAGATTTTCGGCGCCAAGGATTACGCCATGCGGGTTTGGGTCAAGCCCGATCGCATGGCACAACTGGGCTTGACGGTCGGTGATGTCGCCGCCGCCGTGAGAGAGCAGAATGCTCAGTTTGCATCCGGCAAGATTGGTGAAAATCCGAATAAAGGTGAGCAGGAACTGGTGTTTAGCATTACTACCCAGGGTCGGCTTAGCGACGTCGAGGAATTCGGAAATATCATCCTACGCACCAACCCGGATGGCAGCAGCCTGCGCCTGAAAGACATTGCGCGGGTCGAACTGGGCTCCAGGGATTATAATTTTAACGGCCGTTACAACGGTCAATCCTCTGCCCTGATTGGTATTTTCCTGCAACCGGGTGCAAACGCGCTGGACGTCGGCGACGAAGTCAAAGCGGCTCTGGCGCATCTGGCCGAGGATTTTCCCGATGGACTAAAATACGCAGTACCATTCGACACCACGCGTTTTATCGAAGTATCGATTCGAGAAGTATTGAAAACCCTTGGTGAAGCCATGGTGCTGGTGTTTCTGGTGGTGTTCCTGTTTCTGCAAAACTGGCGCGCGACCCTCATCCCCACCCTGGCGGTACCGATTTCCCTGCTGGGCACTTTCGCGGGGATGTATTTGCTCGGTTATTCGATTAACACACTGACGCTGTTCGGCATGGTGTTATCTATCGGCATTATCGTAGACGATGCCATCGTGGTACTGGAAAACGTCGAACGCATCATGCATGAGGAAGGTATTAAAGCCCGCGAAGCGGCGATCAAGGCCATGCACGAAGTCAGCGGTCCGATCATTGCTATCGTTCTAGTGTTGGATTCGGTGTTTGTACCGATCGCCTTTCTCGGTGGGCTAACCGGTGAATTATACCGTCAGTTCGCGATTACCATTTCGATTTCGGTGACACTATCCGGCCTGGTAGCCCTGAGTATGACGCCGTCGCTGTGCGTGATGATTCTGCGCAACGAGCACAAGCAGAGCAATTTCTTTTTCGACTGGTTTAACCGGGCCTTCAGCCGCTTCAGCCACGCCTATGTTCACGGCGTCCGGTTTCTGCTGCGGCGCGCTTTGTTCGCGTTACTTCTATTCGGCGGCATGGTCGCAGTGGCTGGCGGTCTCTGGCAAATAACGCCGGGGTCCCTGGTACCGGATGAAGACCAGGGATTTTACATTGCTGCGGTTTACCTGCCGGATGGCGCATCACTGCAGCGCACCGACAAGGTGGTTGACCGCGTCATCGCAGCAATCAAGTCCAACCCGAACAACAAAGATGTTGTGTCATTCTCCGGGTTTGATTTTCTTGGTGGCGGCTTCAAAAATAATGCGGCTACCCTGTTCGTAACGCTCAAGCACTGGGACGAACGTCAGGTTCCGTCAAAAGCACTGGTGGGGGAAGTTTTTGCCAAGACAGCAAACATCAAGGAAGCACTGGTACTGGCATTCAACCCGCCGGCGATCTTCGGCCTCGGTGCAACCGGTGGATTTGAGTTTTATATCCAGAACCAGCGGGGTAACGACCCGGCGAAGCTGGCTGACGCGATGCGCGCCTTCCAGGGAGCCGCACAAAAAGACCCGCGCCTGGGGATGGTTAACAGCCTCTGGCGACCGTCCACACCACAGATTTTTGTAGATGTAAATCGCGAACGCGCCAAGTCGCTAGGCATTCCCATCGATGGCGCATTTCAGGCCCTGTCGGCAACCCTCGGTTCCTATTATGTTAACGATTTCAACCGTTATGGCCGTGCCTGGCAGGTAATACTGTCCGCCGATGCTCAGTATCGTCAGTCGCCTCAGGATATTGGCCAGATGTTTGTGCGCAGCAGCAGCGGCAATATGGTGCCACTGTCGGCTTTCGCCCAGGTAAAATACAGTTCCGGGCCCGATACGCTGGATCGATTCAACAACCTGCCCGCGGTAAAAATGTTCGGCAGTGCGGCGCCCGGTATAAGTTCAGGCCAGGCGCTGGATGTGGTCGAGGAGCTGTCGGACAAGGCGCTGCCCGAGGGTTTTACTTATGACTGGAGCGGTGCATCCTTTCAGGAAAAACATGCTGCAAATAACGCGACTATCGCACTGGGTCTGGCGGTGTTAATGGTATTCCTGATCCTGGCCGCCCTGTATGCGCGCTGGTCTCTGCCGTTTTCGGTGTTGATGGCTCTGCCGTTTGGTACCTTCGGGGCACTGGCCGCAGTGTATCTGCGCGGTTTCACTAACGATGTCTATTTCCAGATCGGCCTGATCACTTTGCTAGGGCTGGCTGCCAAGAATGCAATCCTGATAGTTGAATTTGCATTGCTAAAGGTTCAGGAGGGCTGGCATTCTCCAGCCGCCTCAATGGAGGCAGCTCGCCTCAGGTTTCGCCCTATCATCATGACCTCGCTGGCGTTCATACTCGGCGTTGCACCACTGGCATTTTCTACCGGCGCGGGTGCCGGTGCCCGCCAGTCGGTCGGCACCGGGGTCATGGGCGGCATGTTGGCTGCAACTTTCCTGGCGGTGTTCTTTGTGCCCCTGTTCTTTAAACTGCTAAACGATAAACGCCTCAAAAGCCGACCGGAAGAATACGACCCACCAGAAAACTCAACACTGGATCGATTCGAACATAACCAGTTATAGTCAAATTATGGTGATCTATAGCCTGGATATTGCTTTCCTATTCGCTCAAGGCCTTCTGCGCAACCAGGGTGAATTCCGCATCGGAACGTTCACTGAATCTGGTTTTTTCAACGATGCTGAATCCCGCTCTTGCCAATGACTGTTCGAGTTGCTGAGTAGTCAGCAGATTGATTTTTGGCAACAAACCCAGGCGACCCGCAGATCTGAGCAAGCCACCCATGAGTTTATTTTTATTACCCAGGCATGCGGTTTCAGAAATAAATATCCCGCCCGGCTTTAACAGTTCATGAACGCGTTTAAAGACAGCATCAATGTCTTCAAAAAAGTGCAGTACGAAAAAAGCCATCACCACATCCAGGCTGCCGGGTTGAAAAGTTTTATCGAAAATAGAGGTTCGTAAAAGCTCGACATTAGTCAGATTTCGCTCCGCCATTCTCTTTTCCGCAATCGCGAGTAATTTACTGGATATGTCAATGCCCGTAACCTGCTTGACGTTACTTGCAATATCGCCGCATTGCGTACCGGTGGCACAACCGATATCCAACACAGACATGTCAGGGGTTAGATAGGTCTTAAGCCTGGTGATTTTAGTTTCATAAGCCGATCTGTCTGCAATAGGCGATGCCGCATATTTTGACGAGATTAGATTCCAGAATTTTTCTGGTGCATGATTGAATAACATGTCGCGGCCTCGCTATTTTCAGGGACATGGTGAAAATCATCGAGATATCGCAAATAATCGTCGACCCTCACAAAAACAGGATTCACCAATATTTCTTCGTTGTACAACGTGCTGAGGTATAGCCGGCAAATTAAATCGGGGTTTGCATGGCATATTTCACCTCCATGTGGTTTTTATGGTTATTGTATGAGTCCAAAGAATAACGCCTAAACCTATTTTAGTAAAACCTGTGATCTGCCCCGGGCTCTGGAGTGGTGACGGTTGGGCGGTTCCGGCGATTTTTCTGGATTTTCCCGCAGCCGACCAGGGCGTTTTGTTGCAATGGCTATCTTGAGTATCACGTCTTATTTCTAAATCTCGCTGGCACTTTCCAGACCCGGAAGTGACTTTGTCAGGATGATTTCTTGACAATTATAGTTAGCCGCCTTACTATTTTCAGAACATTAAGTAAGGCGCCTAACCGTTATGAAGAGTTTGATCCCTAACGAAGCAATCAGACGCATACTGTTTTCGAAGTTGAGTGAACAGGTACCCAATTTTGATTTCGCAGCGGTTCAGCTGAGCGCTCAGTTATTAATGTCCTCCCAGCAGACAATCCATCTGTTTGAAAATCATTTTGCACAGTGGGGTCTTTCGCAGGGACGTTTTGCCATTTTGATGTTGCTATACAACCTTCCGGAGAATGACTGGACACCCGTGAAGCTGGCTGAAGCCACTTGTGTGACTAAAGCAACGGTTACAGGACTGGTGAATAATCTGTCACGAGATGGGTATATCACCCGGCAACAGCACCCTGACGACGGACGCAAAATCAGCCTTCGGCTCTCAGAGTCGGGAGAGCAATTTGTACAAGGCATGATTCCTCAGCATTTTGAGCAGATCAGTCAGATTTACAGCAATCTTGACGGGCAGCAAATCAAGCAGATTTGCGATGCTTTAACCCTTCTTCAGCAAGTAATTATCCCAGGCGCTGAAAAAGAAACTAAACAGTATATTGAGTAACGCAGGTAATTATGTCGCAGGATTCAAAGACAAAGCGTCCAGTTTCGATCTGGATATTTTCAATCATTGCACTCATTTTTGGTGGTTTGACACTTAGATCAAGTGGTTTGGTTCTCTTCACCACAGGCGAGTTTCATCAACAGCAGGGAAATTTTGTACCATTTGTAGTTTGGACAAATTTTATCTGCGGTTTTGTCTATGTCATTACCGCGACGGGTTTGTTTCTGATGAAGCGTTGGGCGACATATCTGGCCTACTTGATCGTGCTAGTGACGGCTACAGCATACATATTTTTTGGAATGCATGTCATGAATGGTGGTCTCTATGAAATGCAAACCGTTGTCGCTATGGCAATACGAACCCTGTTCTGGACAGTCATTTCATGGCTGGCTTATCACCACATTATGCGCCCGGGCACAAAACCAGCATCCTGATTTTCAGGATCAATTTTAACTGAGGAAATTATGAAAAAATTATGTACAGTCATCGTAGTGATTCTGTTAGCCGTGATAGCTGGCGGAGCCTATAAATTTTTAATCCAGGGTAGTGTCGTAGAAAGCAGTGACGGACGCCTGGCAATACAACTGAATGCATCCGAAAGAGATTTGGTTCTGCAGGAAATGAGAACATTCCTGGCGACTATTCAACAGGTCACACAGGGAATAACAGAAAATGATATGGTTCTTATCGCAGAGTCTGCCAGAAAAGTAGGCTCAGCGGCTCAAGGTGCAGTCCCGGGCACATTAATGGGAAAACTCCCCATGGAGTTTAAGCAGCTGGGGTTTGACACCCACACAAAATTTGACCAGTTGGCTATGGATGCAGAAGATCTTGGCGATGGCAGCCATGCACTAGGACAATTATCAACCCTGATACAAAACTGCGTCTCCTGCCATGCGGTATATCGTATTGAGCTGGCTACTGAGTGAGCGGTTGGGAAATTGATTTTGCATTGATGCAATCAGAAACCGTCGGGCACTGGCAGTTTCCAGTAAATTTTCTTACTTTGCTCTTCATGCAGTACCCGATGTTCGGGATAGTTTCCATCCCGGTGGATTGGTCACATCACACTCAACTGAGCAATTTTCCAGATACCGAAAAGGATCAGGGTCGCCCCAAGGTATTTGCCGAGTTTCTCGCCGGCCGGGTGTATTTTTTCGATGATTATTACCACGGTGAGCGCTGCAACCCAGACCAGGTTCATCACACCGGTAACGAATAGTAGCCCCATCATCGCCCAGCAACAGCCCAGGCAGTACAACCCATGCTTAAAACCCATTCGCCAGGCACCATAGGCGCCCTGCTTCCACTCGGTTAGCAGGTATCCCATCGGTGTACGACAGTGTCGTAAGCATGCCTGTTTTAAAGCCGTAAACTGCGTCAACCCGACCACCATCAGGAGGGTCGCTGTGAGCCAGATAGACTGGCTCACCATCATCGGAGAGATTAGACTGGTCACCTGTAACACCCACTGCATGAGCGTGGCGAATGCGCTAAACACCGTCCAGATCAGCAGGTAAGCACCGACGAAAATCCAGCCGTGGGCGCCCCGGTGTTTCTGTCGACTCAGGTTCACGAACGAAAGAATCATGGGTATAGCCGAGGGAAGCATCATTGCCAGCATCATGATCGCCCACATGGCAAATACCCCGAGTACATTGGCGACAGACCAGGCTGGACTCATGGGCATCATGAGTTTGGCCAGCGGGTGACTCCCATCTACCATCGCCCAGACCAGAAAAACCCACCCGGACAGCATGGCGACCAGCAGTACACCAGTGACGCGTAGCTCCTGTCGCAGCAGTGCGATGGTTCCATATCCAGCCATGGTATTAACCGCTGTAACTAAAGGCAGAAGACATGGCCATCTTCCCTTCGACACTCAGCGTATAACCATAACCGTCGAGTTCCAGCTTATCGGAACGCGCTATCACGCCTGCTTCACCGGGTGAGATGCACAATGGGTGTCCGCTGACTGTCACGGCACCGCCACCCTGGCCCTCAAGCACTTTGGCCTCGGTACTGCCCAGGCCCGCGACCGATAAAGAAAAATCACCTGCGGATTCATTAAAACTTATCGATGCCGGTGCTGCTCCGAGTACTTCACCGATAAGCGGCCCAAGGTTGGCAAGATGCCCACCAGACTGGCCTGAAAATATCCCCATCAATGCCTGGTTCTGCTCTTCGCTGGCGCGATCATCCACGTAGAGTGCTACTTTCCAGTTTCCGTCTTTCATATTGCCAGGTGAATGCACCAGCAAGGCGGTGCTTAATCCGTCGAGCGTGGTATCACCGAACAAACCTTCATCGATGTGCCAGCCGACCATTGCCGTACACGAACCTTCGGTAGGTGGCGAGAATACGAGACAGGGGCATATAGCCTCACAATTACAGGCCTCGACATAGGTTCCTTTAACATTCCAGCTAGTCATAATTTTTTCTCCAAAATTCAACAGTTATAGTAAGAAGTATTCCTGTACCATAATGGGTCGCTTTAGCAGATCAGCTACCATTGCTAAACTATCGGTGAATGGGCTTTGCAGGATTACACCAATTACTATACGGTTAGATTTTTAGAAATTTACGGCGAAAATCTGAAGATTTTATGAATAATAAATAAACAAGATATAATAATTATAAATCAATAGCTTATGAAAATTCAGGACCGAAAATAATTACAAAACCTCTGATGATTATTGATACAGAATTAGAAAAACCCACGCCTTTTGTTCTTGGCGACTGGTACATAGATCCAGAGCCGGGAGAAATTTCCGCTTACGGCAGTGATGCGGAGTCGAACAGAATTGAACCGCAGGTGATGTCCGTTTTACTCTGCCTTGCCGCGCAAGCCAATAATGTCGTTTCCCGCGAAACCATCGAAGCGGAAGTCTGGTCCGACCGCGTAGTTGGTTATGATTCGCTATCGACAGCCATAATCAAACTACGCAAGGCACTTGGCGATAATTCGAAAAATCCTCGCTATATTGAAACGGTCCATAAAAAAGGTTACCGCCTGATCATGCCGATATCTCCGCCCAGCGACATGGAGACTATAGCAATAGAGCCCGCAGAAGCGACAACAGAAAACCAGTTAAACGACACCAGCCATCGAACCAGGCCGCGCCGTTTAAATGGCCTGCGACTGGCTGGATTGGGAGTCCTGATCGCGGTAACAAGTATTGTCCTTATTAATCAGGAATACCGGTGGTTTTTCAAAACGCGTATTGCCCCGAACAGTACCATCGCCGTGCTGCCTTTCGAGAATATGAGCACCGATGTTCAGCAGGATTATTTTAGCGACGGCATAACCTCCGATATCATTACCGACCTTTCGAAGATATCCGGCCTCGGCGTTATCGCCAGAAATTCTGTTTTTAGTTACAAAGACAGCTCTGCCGACCCCATCCAGATAGGCAGGGAACTGGGTGCGGCTTATTTAATTCAGGGCAGCGTCAGAAAAAGTAATCATCAATTACGAATAACCGCCCATTTAATGGACATCAGTAATGGTCGGGATATCTGGGCCGAGCGTTTCGACGGTAGCCTGGAAGATGTATTTGCGTTACAGGATAAAGTCACGGCGAGGATTATTGATGCCCTGCAGTTAAAAATCAGCGATCGTGAAAGAGGACATATTGCAAAAAAATATACCGAAAGCATCGAAGCCTACGACAACTTTCTAAAGGGCTGGGGGCTCTATTGGGAGTACTCCAAAGAGAGTAACAAAGCCGCCCGCGAGTTTTTTATCAAAGCGATTGATCTTGACCCCGATTTTGCGCGTGCTTATGCCAACCTGGCATTGACCCACGCAGCCGATGTCATGAACGGCTGGACCAAAACACCGATGTTAAGCCTCGATAAAGCCGAAGCGCTTTCGCAGCAGGCACTCGAGCTGGATAGCAGCCTCTCGCAGGTACACTGGGCCGTGGCATTTTCCGCATTGGTCAATCGCAAATACCAGCTGGCATTGTCCGAATCCATCAAGGCGATAGATCTCGATCCAAATAACGCCGATGGATATGGAATCCTGGCGACAACGCTTAATTATACTGCGAGACCGAAAGAAGCCCTGGAACAGATGAAAAAGGCCATGTTGCTCAACCCCTATCACCCCTCTGTATACAAAATTATTATGGGTGAAATTTATTTTAATCTACGCGATTACGAAAACGCGATAAAGCAATTTGAGGCCGCACTCAATAGAAACCCCGAGGCACAGGAAGCGCGCCTGTGGATGACATCGACTTATGCGCATCTTGGGCGTATCGATGACGCCAACTGGGAACTGGAACAAATTAAAATCAACGATCCCTCGGTATCGATCGACACAGTGGCAGAAGCCGTGCCTTTTATCGACCCATTGCAACTAAGGCACCTGATAGACGGCCTGTACAAGGCTGGCTTGAGGTAATGACCGCAGGGCCGGTTCAGACCTGCAAGCTATTC
>JAOUJX010000482.1 GCA_029882955.1 Gammaproteobacteria bacterium | reverse complement strand
CGATTGCCACGATGACAATTTCCGCCGCAGAAGAAGTTCGACGCTTCGGATTAACGCCCAAGGTAGCTTTATTATCGCATTCAAATTTTGGTAGCAGGGACTCAGAATCATCGTTGAAAATGCGTCAGGCGCTTGGATTGATACGTGAGCTCGCTCCCGATCTGATGGTGGAAGGAGAGATGCAGGCGGACTCCGCTTTATCAGAACGAATTCGTCACGAATTATTCCCTAACTCAAATCTCGAAGGCGCTGCAAACCTGCTCATTATGCCGAACCTGGATGCAGCCAATATTACCTATAACACGGTAAAAGTTGCGAATCGTAGCGTGGTATTAGGACCTATCATGATGGGTTGCGATATCCCCGCGCATATCGTAACGTCCAGTACCTCAGTGCGAGGACTTATCAATATGACTGCTATCGCAGTCGCCCGGTGCGAAGATGAACGAACGGGATAAAACTTATTCCATGGGGGGTTAAATGCATCTGGTTATTATCTTACTGGGAATTCTGGGATTCTTTCTTTACCTTACTTTATCTGTATCCGGGAACCCAGATAAAAGACCCTATTTTTATTTATTTCTTCTCATTGACGTTTGGCTTGCCAGCGTATTCTTATACCTCGTGGTAACTGCATTCCTTCATTAAGGCAACGTTTTAGCGATATCCCTGGCGATCCAAAGCAAAACTTTTGCCACCCGAAACTATTTGTAATTTAAATGTCGTGATTTAATTTGCTAATGTCGTGCTATTGAAAGTTCACGTCATATAAAACAATAGTCTTACCTTATATTAATTTTAAATATACAGGTATTCTAACTCCGGGAGGTAATTACAATGAGTCACACACGATATCCGCCAGCACGCCAACGCCTACAAAGAAGCGAGCTGGCGGTGCCTGGATCTAATCCTGGAATGTTCGAGAAAGCCGCAGCCAGTTTTGCAGATTATGTGTTTTTAGATCTTGAGGATGCAGTATCACCAGGCGATAAGATTCAGGCGCGTAAAAATATTATCGAGGGACTGAACGATATTGACTGGCGTGGCCTGGGTAAAACCATTTCGGTGCGTATCAACAGCATCGATACCCATTACATGTACCGCGATGTAGTTGATTTGGTGGAACAGGCGGGCGACCGACTCGATACGATTTTAATTCCGAAAGTGGGTGTCGCCGCAGACGTGTATATGGTCGACGCCATGCTCTCTCAAATAGAAGCAGCGAAGGGTTTTACCAACAAAATTGGCATAGAGGCATTAATCGAAACCACGCTGGGAATGGCAAATGTCGAGGCAATTGCTACTTCCAGTCCGCGCATGGAGGCCATGCATTTTGGCGTAGCCGACTATGCCGCCAGTTGTCGTGCGCGTACGACTAACATTGGTGGTCTGAACCCTGATTATCCAGGAGATCAGTGGCACCATGGCCTGTCACGTATGCTAGTTGCCTGCCGCGCTTATGGATTGCGTCCTGTCGATGGTCCTTTCGGTGATTTCGGTGACCCTGATGGCTATCTGTTGGGTGCGAGACGTGCCGCAGCGATGGGTTACGAGGGTAAGTGGGCTATTCATCCATCGCAAATAGAGCTGGCTAATAATGTTTTTTCTCCAGCAGTGGCCGAAGTCGACCGGGCCAAACAGATATTGATCGCACTCAAAGAAGCAGCCGATCAGGGCAAGGGGGCGGCTTCACTTGATGGTCGTATGATCGACGAAGCCTCGGCGAAGATGGCTGAGAATGTCGTTAACATGGACGAAGCAATAAAAGCTAAATCGCAGGGGGGGTAGTAATGGATATTCATGAATATCAGGCTAAGACCTTGCTTGCTGATTTCGGCATGCCCGTCGCTCGTGGCGGCATTGCCTACAGCCCCGAACAGGCGGCTTATCGGGCAATGGAGTTGGGCGGCGATAAATGGGTAGTTAAAGCGCAGATACATTCAGGCGCGCGTGGTAAGGCCGGTGGTATAAAAATCTGTTCCAATGATGAAGAAGTCCGTGCCGCTGCGGATGAGTTGCTGGGTAAACGCCTGGTCACTAGTCAAACTGGACCGCAGGGTAAACTGGTCGGACGGTTATACATCGAAACCGGCACTGAAATCGATCGCGAAATCTATCTTGCTTTCGTGTTGGATCGAGCATCGGAGCGGATAATGTGTATCGCCTCTGCTTCCGGCGGTATGGACATCGAAGAAATTGCCAATACCGATCCGGACTCAATCGTCCGCGTATCCATAGAACCGGCAGTGGGGCTACGAGAATTTCAGGCGCGCGAAGTTGCCTTTGCGCTGGGATTGGAGGCAGGGCAAATTAATGAAGCGGTAACCGTATTGAAAGCCTGTTATCGCGCCTTTCGAGATCTCGATGCGACGATGGTTGAAATTAATCCACTGGTGGTGACCAAAGACGGCCGGCTGGTTGCACTCGACGCAAAAATGGGTTTTGACGATAACGCCCTGTTTCGACGCCAGCAAATCTCTGAGTTACGTGATAAATCACAGGAGGACCCTCGCGAGATGAATGCTGCCGACCGGGGGCTGAGCTATGTCGGGCTCGACGGTAATATCGGTTGTATCATCAATGGTGCCGGGCTTGCCATGGCCACTATGGACATGATTAAACACGTCG
>JAOUJX010000114.1 GCA_029882955.1 Gammaproteobacteria bacterium | reverse complement strand
CTCTTCTGCGTTGTCGTACAGGTTGTAAGCCAGATATACATCTGCTTCATTTAAAATATCATCCTGTTCGTCAACTCCGGCAGACTCTTCTGCCTCAGGCATTTCGTCTTTAGAAACGACAGCTGTACGAGCCAACTCATGTTCTTCTTCACCCCCGAAATCAACACCTTGAGTTAATGATTCGGTCGCTCCAGTCTCTTCAGGCAAGCCAACGCCAGAATCATCTTCAAGACCCTCGAAGACACTTTCAGCCAAATGGATCGGAGTTAAGTCATCTTCTTCGGCAACAAAGATTGGATCATTTACGGTGAATTCGTCGTCTGACTCACTTGGTTTTTTTTTTCGCTTGTATACTACAAGGCCGATAAGTAACAGTAGGATACCCCCCAATCCGCCTAACATCACGGGGTCGAGCGCCAGACTATCCATCGAAGGCAATATGCCGCCCATATCGGGAATCATATCGAGAATTGCCGGGGGTAGAATGCCATCTAACAGCGATGGGGAATCTGACACCGGTTCGGTAACGATTACTGGTACTGGTGGAGTTTCGCTAGCCTGCTCCTGTGTTGATTCATCGACAGGCACATCTGAACTTTCGGTCTTTGCAGCAGAATCACCTGTCATCGAGTCTTCTGTCATCGAGTCAGTATCAGCAGCATTCTCACTATCAGTAGCCTCTTCGACGAGTAACTCTTCCAGCAACTCATTTTCATCAGCAGTCTGTTGCGCTGCATCTATGGCTTCACTGCTTACCACCTCTTCCTCGGCTTGCTTAGCCTGCAATTGAGCCAGACTATCGTCCTCTATCTCAACCATTTTCTGCAATTCTTCGAACTTGCTCAATCGAGCTTCGAGTTCTGCAATTCGTGACTCGAGTTCCTGATTTTCAATCTGGGATGCATCAAGCTCCTCTTCAGCCAGCGCGAGCTTAACTCTTAATTCGTTGGCATCTTCACCTTCACCCTGAAGGCTCGCCGCATCAGATTGACCATCTCCGGGAGTAATCAAATTTAACTCCGCGCTCGAATCGGCGACCTGACTACCGCCTTCGCTGCCATCATCACCCTCAACGGCTACCGGGACCTGCCCGGTGACTCGAGCGACATAGTCATCCCATAGGCCGTTTTGTTCCAGCACCTGCGCATAAGCCTGTTGCTGATTTACTTCAGCAATTGCACTCGCCTCCGGCATTCGTAGCACAGAACCGATTTTAAGATTATTGATATTGTCGTCGTTAAATGCATCCGGGTTAACGCGCTGAATCGCGAGCATTATCTGGTTGACACTCTGTCCAGGAGCCTGAATAGCAGAAGCAATGCTCCATAATGTGTCATCTTTTACAACAGTGACATCGCCCGGGCTCGTCATAATTTGACTTTCAGTGACAACCTCTTGCGCGATGGGTTGTTCGGCTACTTCGGCTTCTGCGACGTATTCAGACGGCGCGACAGGATCCTCGGCTTCTTCGCTAGCTTCCAGTTCATTTAAGGCGATCGGTTCAGGAATGGCGGGGAGATCACTGGCTGACCCGGCTTCGACTGTTGTCTCGACCGGTTCAATAGCAGGCTCAGGCACTATTTCCTGGGTTTTCGCGACTGGCGCCGGTGCCGGGGTATCGGCATAAAAGGGGGGATCGAGGAGTACGGTGAACTCTCTTAATAAACGACCTTTCGACCAATCCGCCTCAACCAGAAAATTCAGAAATGGTTCTTTTACAGAAGCCTTGGTAGTAACGAGAATGACTGCGCTATCGCCTTCTTCATTCTTTTTAACCGCAAATCGCAAATCCGACAGACTACTCGGCCGAGAGAGTCCTGCGCGCGAGAAAGCATCGCTTGAGGCCAGACCAACAAGCAAATCGTCTATCTCACCTGCGCGAGCCGATATTACTTCAATTTCGGCATTAAGCGGCTGATTTAAAAAGGAATTAACCTCAATTTCGCCCAAACCCAGGGCAAGGCTGTTTGTTGGCAATGCGATTGCTGCCAAACAGAACGATATTATTAATCCCAAATTACGCACGATTTTTCTCCTAAACTCCCTAGGTTTTTTATAGCAAAAGTGCTGTATTTCCATGCACCTATGTTGATAGTTAGAGAATTTACTTTAAAGAAAGCACTTTCACAAGTAGTTGTAACTATAGATTATAAAAAAGATTTTAGCAAAATATCCGTCACATGCACGTAATTATTCGCCAAACCGTAACGCATAGGGTCCGCCAGCATCCAGAAACTGATACTTCTGGGCAAGCCTTCGGCCTGTTCGACTTGATTTATAACACAGCTAAATGATTGATTACAATGAGAAATCGGACTTGTATCAGCATCAACCAAGTCTACCGCATTCATTTTATCAAGTAACGCTCGACACTCCTCCAAACTCACTTCTGTGGCGAATTCCAGTTGAACAGATATTGCCACGCCATGAAATACGGGGACATTAATTACCTGATGAATACAACTAATTTCACTTTTTCCTATTAACTTCAACAAATCATTGTCGAAATTGTGCATCTGTGAAGCCGGTAGCATATTGAAAGCAATTTGCTGGGGATAAATAGATGGTATTGCCTCTCGACCATTCAGTAACTCAACGGTTTGTCCGGCCAGTTCTTTGGCTGCGTCTTTACCATTCGATTCTGCGCTTCGTAGCAACACCAGATTACAACGACTAATATCGAAAGCCCGATGCAAGCCTGGCAATACTCCCATCAGGCAGGACAGCTCCGAGCCGGGCAGACGAATACTACTCTGCGTATAAGAAACTTTGATACCAGTTTCTCGATTAGCTGCAAATATAGCTTCTGTATCGCTGTTAATCGCATGGCTTACCAGAATTGTGTCAAGACTCGATAATCGGGCCTCTATAGTGGAATCATATTCTGGCATCAAAACCAGGCCACAATCCTTAAAGCTATATTCCCGTTGGTCTTGAACCAGCAGATAAGTATCGCCATACCCCAGTTTAGTACCCGCAACATTATCATCACCCAGCAGGACAAGAGAGTCTGCGGCCAGGCCTGTTTCAGGTAATTTTTCGAGTATAGCCTCTGCTGCAAAACTACCAGCATGGGTCAGTGCAACTAGTCTGCCGTCCATATTTTATTGCTCTAGCAGGATATTCAGCATACGTCTGAGCGGCTCGGCGGCGCCCCAGAGCAACTGATCACCTACGGTAAAGGCTGACAGGTATTCATCACCCATATTCATTTTACGCAACCGACCAATCGGAATATCGAGTGATCCGGTAACGGCTGCGGGGGAAAGCTGATCCATGGAAATCTGTCGATCATTCGGTAATACCTTCACCCACTGATTCGACTCGGCCAGCATTTGATGGATTTCGTCGAGTGGCAAATCTTTTTTCAATTTTACTGTTAGCGCTTGCGAATGCGACCGCATAGCACCAATACGAACGCAGATACCATCGATTGGAATGTGATTATCACCACCACGGCCCAGTATTTTATTCGCTTCGACGCCACCCTTCCACTCTTCGCGGCTTTGACCATTTTCCAGTTGTGAATCGATCCAGGGAATTAAACTACCGGCCAGAGGCACTCCAAATTGTTCGCTGGGACAGGCATCCGAACGCAAATGCTCCGTGACCTGGCGGTCGATTTCCAGAATCGCGGAAGACGGGTCGGACAGAAGGCCTTTCACGCTATGATGGATACTTCCCATCTGCGAAATCAATTCGCGCATGTGGCGCGCCCCCCCACCGGAGGCAGCCTGATAAGTCATGACACTGATCCAGTCAACCATTTCGTGCTCGAACAAACCGCCCATACCGAGCATCATCAGGCTCACGGTACAGTTACCACCAATGAAATCCTTCTTTCCTGCGGTTAATGCCTGATCGATCACCGAACGGTTAATCGGATCTAACACAATGACAGTATGACCTTCCATACGCAGGCTTGATGCCGCATCGATCCAGTAACCCTGCCAGCCACTGGCGCGTAAGTCGGCATAAACCTGCCCGGTATAGTCACCACCCTGGCAGGTGACGATGGCATCGAGCGACTTCAGGCTTTGAATGTCTGTTGCATCGGCCAAAGGCTCTATAGATTTGCCAATATCCGGGCCAGCCTGCCCAACCTGAGATGTCGTATAAAACACCGGTTCCTCTATGTTGGCAAAATCATTTTCCTCTCGCATGCGTTGCATCAGTACCGATCCGACCATGCCTCGCCAACCGACAAATCCTACTCTTTTCATAGCCTGCCTATTTCCAGATAATATTAATCAATTCGACAGGGCGCGCATAGCAGCAACCACTGCATCACCCATTTCGACAGTACTCACACTATTGCCGCCATCGGCAATATCGGCGGTGCGAAACCCCTGGTTCAGTACATTGCCGATCGCGAGGTCGATCTTGTTCGCCAGTTCGGCTTCTCCCAGGCTATAACGCAGCATCATTCCTACCGACAATATCGTTGCCAATGGGTTTGCCATACTTTTACCAGCAATATCCGGTGCCGAACCATGGATCGGTTCGTACATTCCTTTACCCGCACTATCGAGTGAGGCCGAGGGCAGCATACCGATGGAACCAGTGAGCATGGCAGCGGTATCCGACAATATATCGCCAAACATATTAGTCGTTACCATGACATCAAATTGCTTGGGTGCGCGTACTAGCTGCATAGATGCATTGTCGACATACATGTGTGAGAGCTCGACTTCGGGATAATCGGCAGCCACCTGAATCATGACTTCACGCCATAACTCGGAGACCTCGAGTACGTTGGCCTTATCGACGGAACAGAGCTTTTTATTGCGCAGCATAGCGATGTCGAAAGCCGACCGCGCTATACGCTCGACCTCGTGTTCGGCGTACACCAGCGTGTTAAAACCCTGTCGCTCACCATTATCGAGTTGACGAATTCCGCGCGGCTTACCGAAGTATATGCCACCAGTCAGTTCGCGCACGATCATAATATCGAGGCCGGCAACAATCTCGTCTTTCAGGCTCGATGCACTGGCTAATTGCGGGTAAAGCATGGCAGGGCGTAAATTAGAGAATAACTCCAGCTCGGTACGAATACGAAGCAAACCACGTTCAGGGCGCATATCCCGTTCAAGAGTATCATATTGTGGACCGCCGACCGCGCCGAGCAATACCGCATCAGACTGCTGACATAACGCCAAAGTTTCCTGTGGCAACGGGTCTCCGGCCTGGTCGTACCCGGCACCACCGAGTGCAGCAGATTCGATTTCCATGTTGAAGCCAAAATCCTGCTGCAGACATTCGAGGAGTTTAACCGCCTCGGCAACAATTTCGGGGCCGATACCATCACCGGGCAATACCGCTATCTTTTTCAAACTCATGTTTTATGCCTTTCCTAACCAGGGACAACTGGTGTAATACTGTTGTTCAAAGTTTTTAATCTGCTCGGCGTGTTGCATAGTCAAACCGATGTCATCAAGACCATTGAGCAGACAGTACTTGCGAAACTCATCTATTTCAAAGGGCATCTGTACGCCAGCAGCATTGATCACGCGTTGATTTTCCAAATCAATATCAAGGTAAAAATCATCCGATTGCTCATAATCGTCAAACAGTTGATCAACAGTCGATGCACTTAGAGCAATGGGTAACAGGCCGTTCTTGAAACTGTTATTGTAAAAAATATCGGCGTAACTCGGTGCAATGACCACCTTGATACCAAAATCCATCAACGCCCAGACCGCGTGTTCACGCGACGAACCACAGGCAAAGTTTTCCCGTGCCAGCAATATTTGCGCGTTCTGATAAGGACTTTGGTTAAGCACAAAGTCGGGGTTAGGCCGACGCCCGGTATTATCTTCTCCCGGCGCACCGGGATCGAGATAACGCCAGTCATCGAACAGGTTGGGGCCAAAGCCCGAACGCTTAATCGATTTTAAATATTGCTTCGGGATAATCGCATCGGTATCGATATTCGATCGATCCAGTGCCGCTACAATACCACTGAATTTTTTAAACTTTTCCACATATCACCTATTAGTTATAAGCTATTTGCTTATTCCTGAGACTTTTTTTCCAGCGCTTCGCCCGCCTTTTGAATATCCTTACCGAGTCCCTCCATAGTTTCGCAGCCGTATAAACCAAACATTACAAAAATCACCAGAATCAGTTTCTTCATCGTTTAATCCTCAGGTTAGTTTACGTACATCAATAAAATGACCGGTGACCGCTGCTGCAGCTGCCATCGCTGGGGACACCAGATGGGTACGACTACCCTGCCCCTGGCGACCTTCGAAATTTCGATTCGAGGTAGAAGCGCAACGCTCACCCGGTTCGAGTCGGTCATCATTCATGGCCAGGCACATTGAGCAGCCCGGCTCGCGCCATTCAAAACCGGCATCGGTAAAAATCTTATCGAGGCCTTCGGCTTCGGCCTGCTGTTTTACCAGGCCGGAGCCCGGCACTACCATCGCCAGCTTGACTGTGTCAGCGATCTTTCGTCCTTCGGCAACTTTGGCCGCCGCGCGAAGGTCTTCGATTCGCGAATTGGTGCAGGAGCCAATAAAAACCTTATCGATTTTCACCTGATCAAACGGCGTATTCGCTTTCAGCCCCATATATTCGAGCGCTTTTTGCATGCCACTCGCTTTTACTGCATCAGGGACTGTAGCTGGATCAGGAATAGCATTGCTTATCGCTGTTACCATTTCCGGCGAAGTACCCCAGGTTACCTGTGGTTCGATCGAGGCACCATCGATATGAATCTCTTGATCAAATACCGCGTCATCGTCTGAATGCAAATCCTGCCAGCAGGCCAGCGCCTTTTCCCAGTCATCACCCTGTGGTGCAAACGGCCGCCCTTTCACATAATCGATAGTCGTTTGATCACAGGCGACCAGGCCGGCACGCGCACCACCTTCGATGGTCATATTACAAAGCGTCATCCGACCTTCCATCGACAAATTGGTAATGCCTTCGCCAGCAAACTCTATCGTGTGTCCGGTGCCGCCAGCGGTGCCAATTTCACCGATAATTCTAAGCACGATGTCCTTTGCGGTCACTCCTTCGGCAACCGGGCCATCGATAGTCACGCGCATATTTTTTGATTTTTTCTGGATCAGGCACTGGGTCGCCATGACATGCTCGACTTCAGAGGTGCCAATACCAAAAGCCAGCGCCGCGAAGGCACCGTGAGTCGAGGTATGCGAGTCACCGCAAACCACGGTCATACCCGGCAGCGTAGCCCCCTGCTCCGGGCCGATAACGTGAACCACACCCTGGCGGATATCACCCACTTTAAACTCGGTCAGTTGATACTTGTCGCAATTATCATTGAGCGTATCAACCTGTAATTTGGCTACCGGATCGGTAATGCCATTTTCGAGACCGATGGTCGGGATATTATGATCCGGCACCGCGAGAATCGAATCCTTACGCCAGAGCGAGCGCCCCGCCATTTCCAGACCTTCGAAAGCCTGGGGCGAAGTCACCTCGTGAATCAGATGTCGATCGATATACAACAGGCCGGTACCCGCCTCGTCCTCGCGCACCAGATGCATTGCCCAAATTTTGTCGTAAAGCGTTTGCCCAGCCATTATCAAGCCCTAAAATATTACTTGCAGAAATTCTACGCCGCTTTGTAAAATAACTCTAATTCATATTTTTCATTATTTCGATAACCAATAGGAATAGTCGCTACGAAAACCCATGCAAATCTCACAAATTAAAGCCTTTCTCGCCGTCGCAGAACTGGAGTCATTCTCTCTTGCTGCTGATCGCCTTCATATTACCCAACCTGCGGTCAGTAAACGCATTCGTCAACTCGAAGACGGCATTAAAACTGCATTATTTGATCGAATCGGCAAACGCAGTATCCTGACACCAAATGGCCAAACCTTTCTGCCGCATGCTGAGCGCATTCTGCATGAAATGAAAGTCTTTAAAGCCAATATGTCGCACCAGCAAAACCAGCCCTCAGGGGTCTTGAAACTCGCCACCAGCCATCACATCGGCCTGCACCGCCTACCACAGGTTTTGCGCGCTTTTAAAATCGAATATCCACAGGTTGATCTCGATCTGCATTTTATGGACTCCGAAGACGCTTGTACCGCAATCGCTAACAACGAACTGGAATTGGCCGTAGTAACCTTGCCGGAAAATCCAGACGAGCGCCTGTCGTTAGAGCCGGTCTGGATCGATGCACTTCGAATCGTATTAGCACCCGATCACCCTCTTGCAACCGAGCAAAATATCGAGCGTCCTCAGTTATTAGATTACCCTGCAATTTTACCCTCAACAGGAACCTTTACTCGAAAAATTATCAACAACTACTTCTCGAACCAGAAAGACGACATCAAGATAATCCTCGAAACCAATTATCTGGAGACCATCAAAGTGATGGTTGCCGCCAATCTGGGCTGGAGTGTTTTACCAGTGAGCATGATTGATCATAGTCTAACGGGAAAGCAACTGAGCGGCCTTGATATCGAACGTCCTCTAGGTATAGTGACCCGTAAAAATCGTACCTTATCTCTAAGCTCCCAGGCCATGGTTTCGATGTTACAAAAAGCGACCTGAGCGAAGTAGAAGCAGCTTATAGAGAATCGTCCTAAGTGAACTATATCTGATGGCTATAACATTACTGAAAATATGTTTATTTATTGATATAGTCGCCCGGCACACAAATTCAGGAGAATAAAAATGCGTAAAATCTTAAAGGCCATACTATTTGCCATCGCTTTCGGTGTAGCAAGCAGTGCGATTGCTGGCGAAGTGAGCCGGGCTATGTTTACTACCAGCATCCAGGACCGGGAACCTGTCATCGCTGTCGACAGCATTAACTCAAGCTCCTTTTCCTCGATCACCTTTTTTACAGAATTAAATGACCTGGAAGGCCACAATATTACCCATCAGTGGAGTTACGATGGCAAGGTCATGTTCGAAAAATCTTTTGAGGTAAACGGAGCACGCTGGCGCGTCTGGACAAGTAAAACTTTGCTTCCAGAGTGGACTGGCAGCTGGACCGTAAACGTACTTGATGATGACCGTACGGTGTTAACTAGCAAAACATTTGAATATCAATAAAATAAAACTGGTACCACACTAACCCCGCTATATGCGGGGTTTTTTGTGCATGGCTATCTATTTCCCTGTGCGTGTCAAGTATGGATAGCCCCATTCCTCCAAATGCTAGACAAGGCCTATCCTGTCCTCTATCGTCTTACACAAACAAACCAGTTTGGTCAGAAAAATTATGCGCAGTAAGAACATTATCCACATGGTTTCCTGCCATGCCGAAGGCGAAGTCGGCAATGTCATCGTCGGTGGTGTCGCGCCACCGCCGGGCGAGACACTCTGGCAACAGTCGCGCTGGATATCGAACGATCAAACACTGCGCAATCTGGTTTTAAACGAACCGAGAGGCGGGGCGTTCAAACATATTAACCTGCTGGTTCCTCCTAAAAACCCAAAGGCTCAGCAGGGCTTTATCATCATGGAACCCGAACACACACCGCCGATGTCAGGTTCCAACTCTATTTGTGTTGCTACCGTGTTACTAGACACCGGCATCATTGAGATGCAGGAGCCAGTTACCGAATTTACGCTAGAAGCACCAGGCGGACTGGTGCCCGTAAAGGCTTATTGTGAGGAGGGTAAAGCTAAAACTATCGAGATTCATAATGTAGCCTCATTCGCCGATAAGCTCGATGTGAATCTGGAGGTACCGGGTATTGGTACATTAACAGTCGACACGGCCTATGGCGGAGACAGCTTTGTCATTGTTGACGCCACGGCTTTAGGGTTCGAAGTCAAACCCGACGAAGCCAGGGACATTGCTCAAACAGGAAGCCGTATCACAGCAGCCGCTAATGAACAATTGGGATTTAACCATCCTGCCAACAAAGACTGGAACCACATTTCCTTTTGTCAAATTGCCCTGCCATTAAGCGATGAAAAAGGCACGGCCGTTAGTAAAAACACGGTTGTCATCGACCCAGGGAAACTGGATCGCTCACCGACAGGAACCGGTTGCTCGGCACGAATGGCGGTATTGAATGCCAAAGGCTTATTAAATGTGGGCGACAAATTAATCGGCCGTTCTATCATTGACTCGCGATTCGATTGTGCGATTGTCACAGAAACCAGGGTAGGAGATAAAAAAGCCATCATCCCATCCATCCGCGGCCGCGCCTGGATTACCGGTACGCATCAAGTTATGCTCGATCCGGATGATCCCTGGCCCGGAGGTTATCGTTTAAGTGATACCTGGCCGGTTAACAATCTATAACCAGTGACTGGTTGAGTAAATTCAGCATCTTCGCCTATACTTGCATATCGAGAAAATCAAAGCGCTGGTAAAAAGAGATATAATTCTCAATCCGCTGTCTAGACTGGTAATGCTTCGTTGATAAAATGCTCGCGCTCTCAAAAAATAACGAATACATTGATTGGAGATAGGATCTTCCGTGGTAACTTCTGATACAACCATAACGGCACCTGGTCGCCCCCGTGATGTAACCACACAGACTAGTACGATTGACGAAAGAGTCTTCGTAG
>JAOUJX010000481.1 GCA_029882955.1 Gammaproteobacteria bacterium | reverse complement strand
AAAACCGAAGCCCGGCCCAGAAGACGTACTGATTCGTGTCAACAAGGTCGCCATCTGCGGGACTGATTTACATATTTATAACTGGGATGAGTGGGCGCAGAAAAACGTACCGGTGCCGAATATCGTCGGTCATGAATATATCGGAATCGTCGAAGAAATCGGCAGCCTGGTGAATGAAGTTGCGGTCGGTGATCGGGTTTCCGGCGAAGGTCATATCATGTGCGGCACCTGCCGTAACTGTCGCGCCGGTCGCGGGCATCTCTGTCGTGATACCAAAGGTGTCGGTGTCAATCGAGCCGGGGCGTTTGCCGACTATGTCTGTATTCCGGCACAAAATGCCTATCAGATTCCCGATGAAATCAGCGACGAAATAGCGTCATTACTCGACCCGCTGGGCAATGCGGTACATACCGCCCTGTCTTTCGACCTGGTTGGCGAAGATGTATTGATTACCGGAGCCGGGCCGATTGGTGCGATGGCGACCGCAGTAGCACGTCATGTCGGTGCCAGGCATATAGTCGTCACCGATATTAACTCCGGACGATTGCAACTGGCGAAGCAACTGGGTGCGACGCGTTGTGTTGTAGCCGGTGAAGAGAGCTTGCAGGATGTGATGGAAGAGCTCGGCATGCACGAAGGCTTCGATGTCGGACTCGAAATGTCGGGCAATGCCAACGCGCTGTCAGACCTGATTAACACGATCAATCACGGTGGCAAGATTGCCCTGCTGGGTATATTTCCGAGAGCGCCGGAAATTGATTTAAACCAGGCGATTTTTAAAGGCCTGAGCCTGAAGGGTATCTACGGTCGCGAAATGTTTGAGACCTGGCACAAGATGATCGCCATGTTGAGTAGTGGCCTGGATATTAGCTCGGTAATCACCGACCAGATAGCATTTGAGGACTTTGAGACCGGATTTGCGCGATTGAATGCCGGTGAGGCCTGTAAGGTAGTGATGGAACTGTAACTACTCAAGTCAGATACTTCAGCGTGTTAGCTTTTTTACGGTCGGGGAAACCCCCAAAAGCCTTTCCTGTTTCTGCTGAACGAAAGCAACCCAACTCGGCAAGTCTCTCATTCTGCATTGCGGATGAATAATCTCATTCCAGAAAGATTACATTCGATTTGGTCCCGAGACTATTCCCCGGACAACAGTTTTGCAACTTCTCGAATCGGCAGATGCACCGCTGTAAAACTGGGCCCACTGCCGTCGGTTACAAAATGCACATGAGTGACGTCTTCTTTGTCTTTCAATTGTGTGACCTGATCTGGATTGACAAAGATCACTTCACCGATGGGTGTGCTCAGTTCTACAAATCTGGTCATTGCTGGGTCCCCTGTTTACTGGATAATTAACCGATATTCTATTGGCCTGAATAGCCTTGTCCAATGTTTTCGGTATAGCTGGTGACTAAACAGAAAGTTGATATAACCATCCAGACACCATAGCACCACTAAATCCAAGCAATAAATAAAGCAGAAATACGGGCTTCTTCACCAGTGCAAAAACAGCGATAGCTGCCGGAATTGAAGATACAGCACCGGCGGTAATGAAGGCCATCGCGGCGCCAGATGTCATGCCGATTTCCATCAGGCCGGATACCAGCGGAATCGCTGCATAGCCATTAAGATACGATGGTGCGCCGACGATTGCCGCGACAGGAATGGCAAAAGCATTGTCAGCACCAACATAGGCCAGGATCCAGTCGGATGATATGTAGGCGATCATCAATGTTTCCAGGAAGAATGCCAGCGTGAGCCATTTGCCAAGAAATATTCCGATGCCAAGGCACTCCTGTTTGAAATCTTTAGTACGATTAGCATCCTGCCAGAACTTCCACATCACGCTATGCTTGTCATCGCTATCGCAGCAGGGCTGGCAACCGCTGTTAAAATCTGATCGTAAGGGGCTCGACAGCAGGCCAAAGCGTTGAATCAGTAAGACACTAAAGCCCGCGAAAAGTCCCATTGCCAAAGCGGCTATTGTTTTTGCGATGGCAAAATCCAGACTGATGCCCGCAGCAGTAATAATGAACATTTCCGGATCCATAATCGGTGAAGCAATCCAGAATGCCATCACCGGAGCCAGTGGTACGCCGGCACCGAGCAAGGCAGCGATTAATGGAATTACGCCGCAGGAGCAAAACGGAGAAACAGCCCCTACCAGTGCCGCGAGCATAGTTGCGCGTAACGGATGCCCGCTAAACGCTTTGGCAATCAGCGAGTCGGCCTGACTGGCTTTGGCATAGGCAGCAAATCCAATCGCCAGGGCAAAATAGGGCAGCATTCCCCATAGCGAATAAAGTGTTGAGACGATACTAATGCCAAGCTGAGGTGTATCCAGTGATGCCAGAAGCACCAGTAATACAGTCATTGCAATGAACACCGGATCCCGAGTAATCAGGAAAGAGGTTTCCCTGAATGAATTAGTTTTTCCGGTTTCTTCTGTTGTGGTACATGTATTCATTATTCTAGAATTATCGAAATATGAGATTCAAAAATCATGCTGCTGTATCCTTAGAGACTTCACCCACGCAACACTCTTCGGTTAAATAGTCCACCAGCTTAGTGAGCTGATCGTACTCCATAATGCAAAACAGCGTCGCCTGGTGGCGTTCCTGCCTGATTACCTGCGCATTTTTTAA
>JAOUJX010000480.1 GCA_029882955.1 Gammaproteobacteria bacterium | reverse complement strand
CGGCAAAAAAACCGAGGATTGTTGGAATAAAATGTATTCCCGCCAACAGATAGGGCATTTCGAAATCATAGCGTTCGATGCCACCAACCGGGTCGAGCCCGACTACGGCGACCATCAGTCCAATCAATATCGATAGCCAGCCCTTCCAGAAAGTTTTGGCGCCAACCGAAGCGGCCACGGCAAGACCGAAGAATACCAACGCGAATATTTCCGGAGGGCCGAAAGCCGAAATAGCCCAGTCTGCTATCGGTGCAGTAGCCAGCATCATGATGACAGTTGATATAGTGCCACCGAGTGCTGAGCACATCACCGCAGCACCAACGGCCTTACCGGCCTGCCCTTTTTGTGTCATCGGGTAACCGTCGAAAGCGGTCGGAGCATTTTCCGGCGCGCCGGGAATGTTAAACAGAATTGCGGTAATGGCGCCGCCGTATACACCGGTACAGTAAATTACCGAAAACAGCATAATGCCGTGTTCGGGCGAGAGATGAGCGGTGAAAGGCAAGAGAATTGCTGCTAGCGTCAACATACTCACGCCAGGTATGGCGCCGAATAACATGCCGCCGACTACACCGCCAAAGAAAATCAGAATACCTATCGGGTCGCTGAATAACGTAATAGTACCCGTAAGGAAGTTATTAAATGCATCCACTTTAAGTTTCTCCTCGCTCGACTACTGTAAAACAGTGACGACCCAACTACCGATATCGTAGAAAGGATAAATATTGCCTACGGGCAGACCGACAAACAAAATTTTGACGAACAACAACATGAGCAGTCCGAAAATTAGAGTAGCGATTAATACCATTGATTTAGCTCGACGCTCACCGAACAGGAACATGACACCGATGATGAAAAAAGGGGCCATTGAGTAAAAACCCATGTCTTCCAGCAGTGCGGCAAAAAACAGGGGTAGAGTCAACATCGCACCCACTGTATTGCGCCGCATATAATAGATGAAAATACCAATCAGAATAACAGCGAAAACAATACGTATTACATGAGCCTCGGTGCCCTCAATCGATAAAAAGGCAGCTATCCAGTTCGGTACACGCATATAAGCAAAAGGGATTACCAGCAAAGCGAAGGTCGATGCGTACCACTTCAGGCCTTCGTGGTGAGCCTCGTGCGCAGCTTCTTCCGAGCCGTCGTCCATCGCCGCACTAATCATTGCTGACGACGCCTCATCACCCTTTTTCCAATGGTGAATTAATTGTCCGAATGCCGCGATTGCCATCAATAGAATAATAACGCGCGGCCAGGCGCTAGCACCGAATTTGTAGATTTCGATATCCTTATCGAAATCGAAAGAATAGATATATAAAAACAGGCAAAGCGATAGCCAAAGCCCTGCTTCGACCAGGTGCCCAATTCTCAGCTGACCCATGGATTAAGCCGCCTATATGGAAGGTGCAAGAATAACGCCCTGAATAACTTCAGGGCGCTGCTTACCAGGTAACAACATGGAAAGACTACTTAACTTCTAGCCCCATTTCTTTATAAACCTCACGGTACTGAGCGACCGTGGTATCGATCAGCTTTCGCGAACCTGCAGTATCGCGATAACTTTCGATCAGAGTCATGTACTTGCTTTCATTGAATTTCTGGTAACTAGGTTGGCAAAAACCTTTCTGAAAAGCCCATTGCAGCCATTCCACGCGCTCGGCTGGAGCATCCTTGTGAACGTAGAAACCACGGAAACGGTAAAGCGGATCAAAGTCCAGACCTGCGTCAGTCAGGCTCGGCACATCTGCAAACGCGGCTGGTCGTTCTTTTAAAATAGTCAGTATCGGTTTGAATTTTCCCGCGTCGAGAAACTTACGAACATCACCCGGTTGTTCGAACAGCGCATCAACCTGGCCACCAGCGAGTGCGCCATAACGAGGGGCGCCCTTGTCAAACGAGATTTGTTGAATCTTCATACCCGTTGCCTCGGTGATGAATTTCATCGTCACACGTTCCATCGAACCTTCTTTCGATACATTCGCGATAGTCGCCTTACCGTTTTGAGCCTTGACCCACTTGACGAATGAATTCCAGTCGTTAAAACGGGTATCGCCAACGCGCATGTAAACCTGTGAAAAGGTGATTTGCGAAGTCACCAGAGGAATTAAATCGCTTGCCGGATTGGGTTTGCTTGAGTCTAGTGCGTGCGCACTAGAGGCATCGTCGATATGTTCAAGAACGCTATAACCATCGGCTGGCATAGCCATATAAGCAGTCATACCTACCGTACCCGAACCGCCCGGCTTGTGGTCGCGATTAATGGAAATCCCGGTCAGATCACTAACTGCTGTGGCCATACCCTGGGCAACCTGACCCGAACCGCCAGCTGGGCCGTAAGGAACCACCATAGTTAATGCACGAGCCGGGTAACCATCAGGTTTGGCCATGGAAGAAGCCATCCCATCGGTAGCACAGGCGGCGTAGGCCACATTTGCCGACAAGGCCATTGTGGCAAATACCACGCCGGTGCTGGCTATATATTTTTTAAGCTTCATTGAATCACTCCTCTGCAGTTTAGTGTCTTTATATTAGCTATTTTTTTTTATAATTAGCGACCAGATGGTATACCAGCGATACAAAACTGTCTAGCCGACTCAAGACCGGGCATTACTGGAAGGCGCGCCACAACATGGAAGCTCCCGAAACA
>JAOUJX010000479.1 GCA_029882955.1 Gammaproteobacteria bacterium | reverse complement strand
TCCGCTGCAATCGGGCATGGTCGATGATTTTATAGATCGAAAACATGGCCGCTCAAGAGTCGACTATCCGCATCCGGCACTGGAACCGATCCTGCAGCCGACTTATGGCGTCATCCTGTACCAGGAACAGGTCATGCAGATTGCTCAGGTGCTTGCGGGTTACACGCTTGGCGGTGCCGACATGCTACGTCGCGCAATGGGCAAGAAGAAGCCCGAAGAAATGGAAAAGCAGCGCACCATTTTTACCGAAGGCGCTGTTGCGAACCAGGTCGAAGCCGATAACGCGACTTATATTTTCGATCTCATGGAAAAGTTTGCCGGCTATGGTTTTAACAAGTCACACTCGGCTGCATACGCGCTGGTATCTTACCAAACGGCCTGGCTAAAAACGCATTATCCGGCCGAATTTATGGCTGCGGTGCTTTCTGCGGATATGGACAACACCGATAAAATAGTTACTTTAATTGATGAATGCAGAGAGATGAAACTGGATGTATTGCCGCCGGATGTGAATCGGTCTGATTATCGATTTACACCTGCTGGAGATGGCGTCGTTTTTTATGGGCTTGGAGCGATTAAAGGTGTTGGACAGGCGGCAATTGAGTCCATTATCGATAAACGTAGCGAAGGTGAGTATCGTTCTCTGGACGACTTTTGTGAAAGAGTCGATTCGTCCCGCTCTAACCGAAAGGTCATGGAGTCTCTGATTAAGGCGGGTGCCATGGATTGCTTTTCAAGGAACCGCGCGGCACTACTGGCGCATCTGCCATACGCGCTACAGGCTGCAGAGCAGAAACAGAATAATCAGGATGCCGGCATGATGGATATTTTTGCTGAAATTAGCGAATCCGAAGAGATCAAAGCTCTACCTCATTGTGAACCATGGGATGAAAAGAAACGACTGGTACAGGAAAAGGAGGCGCTGGGACTGTTCTTAACCGGGCATCCGCTGTTAATGGTCGAACAGGAAGTAAAACAAATCACCTCGGCCAGTCTCGGGCAATGGCTGGACAAACTCAATACCGGAGAAACTCAGGCGGCAGGGCGCTATCGTCAAAAGGAACAACAGACCATTGTCTGCGGCCTGGTGGTCGATATCCGCATGAAAAATAACTTCAACGGTCGCGAGGCCTTCGTCACTCTGGATGATCGAAGCGGTCGAGTCGACGTGCGTGTCAGCCCCAGCCTGTTACAGGAAATCGAAACCCTGGTGCAAAAAGATCTGGTCTGGGTAGTGGAAGGCGGCATTGCCTACGATGATTTTAACAATGGTATAAAGCTCAGAGCCTCAAAGGTCTTACTACTAGACGATTATCGGCAGGATAAGGCCAAAGCTCTGCATATCAATTTAAATGGCGAGAGCGAAAGTGAGCTTGACGGATTGGTCGATGGGCTTAATTTATTTAAAGCCAATGCGGCAATGCCAGTGGTTATCCATATGCAGACTGACGGCTACGAATACGAGCTGAAAACCAATGGTCATTGGTCGGTATCGGCTACTGAGCAGTGTTTGTTAACACTAGGGAAACATCTGGATGCGGGTCAGTTTTACGTTGAGTACTAAACTTAGGGGCATCTCTTGTGGGTTAAAAATGGGCACCCACGAGGGATGATCCTACGGTTCGAAACACTCGCCATTCTCGGTTAAGCCTTCACTCATCAAATAAAGAAAGATATCCCGATGAGTTTCCGGCCCGGCAAGAGCTTCGTTACTATCCAACGCCGGATAAGCCCTTAAATGCAACCCTGTTTTAGTCATTCCCGGATTTACACTATTAACATGTAAGGTGCTGCCTTCGTATTCGCTTGCCATTAAACTAGCCATACGGTTGAGCGCCGCTTTTGTCACCATATAAGCATCCCAGTAAGCTCCGGATTTATCGTCGGTCATGAATACCACGGAGCCATGGGCTGATTTTTTCAGCAGTGGAATAACCGAACGTGTCAGTAAATAAGGCGCATGTAAGTTAACCTGGTGGAGCTGATACCAGGTCGTCGCATCGCTATGCTCGAAGGGTGTCGGTGCGCCGAGTAATCCTGCACAGTGGATTAGTCCATCAAGGCGGCCGAATTCTTTTTCGATGTTTTCGGCTAGTTCGATGTAGTCGTGTTCGGTAGCACCTTCGAGGTTCATCGGGTAAATCGCTGGCGTCGGATAACCGGCTTTTTCTATCTCATCGTATAACTTTTCTACCAGGCGCAGGTTTTTTGCCAGCAATATGACCGTGGCACCATGTTCTGCACAGGCCAGGGATACGACTTTGCCAAATCCACCAGTGGCTCCGGTCACCAGGATGATGCGGTCTTTCAGCAAGTTTTTATCGGCTTTAAAGTCGCCGGGAATTTGAGTCATGGTGTTAATCCAGTAACGGGTGGTTTAGTAAGTCCAGAGGTTGTTGAATAATACCATCGGCCTGCCAGTCGTCTAGCACGATTTCGGCCGATATATATCCATAGGCAGCAATCAGAGTCTTCATGCTGGCGTCTCTGCCGGCTATTATATCGCGTTCGTCGTCGCCGACATAAATACATTTTTGACAATCGACCCCCAGGTTCCTGGCAGCGACCTGTAATGGCAGCGGGTGAGGTTTACGATGCTCCAGTGTATCGCCGCAAATGACGACCGGACAGGACAGGCCAAGCCGGGCTAACAATGG
>JAOUJX010000478.1 GCA_029882955.1 Gammaproteobacteria bacterium | reverse complement strand
GCGATGATGGTGGTGCAGACCGTGACGGTACCCGTGAATAACCTTATCTATGTGTATTTACTCGCACCCGGTGCATTAGCCTGGGCGGGACTGGCGTCTATCGATTTATCGTTTTTGAGTCTGATTGCATTTATCGGCGTCATCGCCGCGATGGTGCAGGTGCTGGAGATGACGCTCGAATTTCATGTACCAAAGCTGCACCGGGCACTGGGAATATTTCTGCCTTTGATCACTGTTAACTGTGCCATTCTGGGTGGCAGTTTATTTATGGTCGAACGCTCCTATAGCTGGGTTGAAAGTATTGTTTATGGCTTCGGTACGGGCATGGGCTGGTTACTGGCAATCGTCATGCTGGCTGCGATCCGCGAGCGCCTGAAATACTCTGATATACCGGAGGGACTCGAAGGCCTGGGCATTACTTTTGCGATTGTCGGTTTAATGTCTCTCGGATTTGTTGGTTTTACGGGGTTGGCTTAATCGATGTTTGAAATGATCCTCGGTGTTGTTGCCTTTACCACAATCGTCCTGCTGCTGACTTTGTTGGTGCTGGTGGCGAGAGGGGTATTAATACCCTCCGGAGAGTGTGTTGTGCAGGTCAATCGAAACACCCGTTTAGATGCCCGCGTCGGCCAGAAATTGCTGGAAGTCCTTTCCGATGCCGGGATAAATCTGCCGACTGCCTGTGGCGGCGCGGGAAGCTGTGGATTATGTAAGGCACGTATCGTCGAAGGCGGCGGTGAGCCCATACCCCAGGAACTGGCTTTACTGCCGAGGTCAGAAACAAAGCAGGGAGTACGGCTGGCCTGCCAGGTTTCAGTATTGAATGCGATGTCAGTCGAGGTCGACGAAATTTATTTCGGTGTAAAAAGCTGGCATTGCACGGTCGAAAGTGTTCGCCAGTTATCAACCCTGATCAGCGAAATAGTGTTGTGCCTGCCCAACGGAGAAACGGCCAATTTTCGTCCTGGTGGTTTTATCCAGGTCAATTGTCCCCCCTATCAACTGGATTATGCCGACATTGTCGTTGACGAGGCTTATCGCGAAATATGGGATAAGTCCGGGTTGTGGTCCTACCGGATTTCGAGCGATAAGCCAGTGACGCGCGCTTATTCGGTCGCTAACAGCCCCGGTTGTGATGATCGCATCAGTCTTAACGTTCGCATCGCCCTGCCGCCACCCAACCAGAGTAATCTGCCACCGGGTGTAGTATCCAGCTGGTTATTTTCGTTGAAGCCCGGGGATAGCGTTGATGTGAGCGGGCCTTATGGAGTGTTTTTTGTCGAACAAAGCGAAAAAGAGGCCGTGTTTATCGGTGGCGGTGTCGGTATGGCGCCCTTGTATGCTCAGATACTCGACCTGCTCATCGCGCAAAATAGTCAGCGCAGAATCAGTTACTGGTACGGCGCACGCTCGAAGCGCGAACTTTACTACGAAGATGTATTCGAGCAATTACAGTCCGAGCACGATAATTTTAGCTGGCATGTTGCGCTCTCCGAACCTGAACAACAGGATGACTGGCAGGGGCATACCGGATTTATCCATAAGGTTATTTTCGATGAATATCTCAGTCATCATGCGTCACCCGAGGACTGTGAGTATTATCTGTGCGGACCACCGTTGATGGTGAAGTCGGTGCTCGCTGTGCTGGATGACCTGGGTGTCGAAGCTAGCGCCATTCACTACGATGACTTCGGGGGTGGCTGAAGAATGATTACCATACTATTCACCATAGCGATTTTTATGCTTGCTGTAATCGGCCTTGGAATCGGTATTATGTTCCAGCGTAATCCATTGAAGGGGAGTTGTGGTGGCTGTGGAAAATGTTTGTATCGGAGGAATAAACCATGAGTGAACTAGCGAAAGTCGACGATTATATGACCACTACCCTGATCATATTCTCGCCCGACGAAAATATACATACGGCGGCGAAAATATTGCTGGATAAGCGAATATCCGGCGCCCCGGTAGTCGACGAAGCAGGCAGACTCGTGGGCGTGCTATCGAAGAAGGATTGCCTGCAGGTCGTGTATAACGCCAGCTACCATAAGGACTGGGGTGGTCGGGTCGATGAGTACATGAGCCGCGATGTACGTACTATCGATACAGGTACCGATATTATTGCGGTGGCCGACCTGTTTGTAGAATCGTCATATCGCCGCTTTCCGGTGATGAACAACGGTGAAATGATCGGGCAGATTAGCCGGCAGGATATTCTGCGAGCTTTATACGATAGTGCCTGAATAATTGTTACGAATTGCGTGACTCGAGCTCCTTCATGAATCGGTCACGAATAACTACCGGGTCCATCCGGATGACCGGTACTTTGATATTACCCGAGTCGCATTTGCAGACAATGATAGTCATTTTATTGCTGTCGAGGGCAGCCTGGACGGTATTAGCGGCTTCCTCGGCCTGGCATTCGATGACGTTCTCACAACCACAGGCGATGGCCACTGCAGTCAATGAGGTTTTCTTGCCGGCATAAGTAGGCTGATCACCGGTTGAGCCATAACTGCCGTTGTCGATAATCAGCAAAATGAAATTGTCCGCCACATTGTTGGCGATGGTTGGCAAGGTGCCAAGGTTAGTTAATACCGAACCGTCGCCATCAATCGAAATAACAGTTTGTTTTTGTGCCAATGCGAGGCCTAAGCCGATGGATGA
>JAOUJX010000113.1 GCA_029882955.1 Gammaproteobacteria bacterium | reverse complement strand
TCAATTCGTCGGTTAGCGACGACTTGCCCGACCCCCCGGTGCCGGTGATGCCGAGCACGGGTATGGTTTGCTGTTTGGCCGTACTGATAATATCCTTTCGGAAGGCTTTCGGCAGATCATCGTTTGCCAGGGCAGTAATCAGGCTGGAAAGGGAGGATCTGTCATTGCGGTCAAGAGCCTCGATAGATTGAACTGCCTGCTTTCCCGGATCGAACTGGCAGCGCTCGATCATATCGAAAATCATGCCCTGTAAGCCCATCTTCTGGCCGTCTTCTGGGGTGTAGATTCGGGTCACGCCATAGGCTTCGAGCTCGGCGACTTCGGCAGGAATAATGACGCCACCACCACCCGCGAAAATTCGAATCTGCGGGCGGTTGTTGGCTTTTAGCATATCCACCATGTATTTCAGATACTCGACATGTCCACCCTGGTAAGAGCTTAAGGCGATGCCCTGGACGTCTTCCTGAATTGCTGCATCGACTATTTCAGCAACCGAACGATTGTGTCCCAGGTGAATGACTTCAGCACCGGAGGATTGCAGGATGCGCCGCATGATATTGATGGCCGCGTCATGGCCATCGAATAAGCTCGCGGCGGTGACGAAGCGAGTTTTATGGTTTTTCGCAGGGGCGGGGATGGTTTGAATTTTCTGCTCTGCGCTGGACATGCTAACGGTTCCTCTTCAGCCTTTCTGGTCGGGGAAGGTGATTCAGGTTGATTTTTGTGGCGATGTGAATTAGTGTACATTACCTTACGTTTACGTTAACGTCAATAATAACACTGGCGGGGAATCTGTGAGCAAGGACAATACCTACACCATCGGAGAACTGGCCAACGAATTCGATGTCACATCGCGGGCTCTGCGACTGTATGAAGAGTCAGAGCTACTCTCGCCAAAGCGTGAAGGCACCAAGCGCATTTACACCGAGCGCGACCGTGTTCGCTTACGACTCATTCTTCGCGCTAAACGTCTGGGCTGGTCGCTCGCCGAGGTTAAGGAAATTTTCGATTTATACGACTCGTCCAGCCAGGGCGAAGAAGCCCAGTTGAAATTATTACTGGCCAAACTCGATGAACGCCGTAAATTCCTCAAGATGCAACAGCAGGATATAGAGTTTTCTCTGGAAGACCTCGAAAATATTGCTGCTAACGCGGAGCGGGCGCTGGCCGAGATCAGGGTTGGTGAAAAGCAGTCAAAAGCCAGCTGATACTTTTAGGAGACAGTCTTCCATGACGCATTTTCAATCGCTCAATTTCGACCTCGGTGAAACCGTCGATCTGTTACGCGACGCAGTTGCTACCTTCGCACAGGCTGAAATAGCACCGCTTGCCGTCGAGATCGACCGTAGTAACGAATTTCCCAATGAACTCTGGCCTAAACTGGGCGAAATGGGCCTGCTCGGTATCACGGTGCCCGAACAATACGGTGGCGCCGATATGGGTTATCTCGCACATATTGTGGCGATGGAAGAAATCAGCCGTGCTTCGGCCTCGGTGGGATTGAGTTATGGCGCGTTCTCTAATCTCTGCGTCAACCAGATCAATCGCAACGGAACCCCTGAACAAAAAGAAAAATATTTGCCAAAACTTATCGCTGGCGAATGGATTGGTGCGTTGGCAATGTCTGAGCCGGGCGCGGGTTCCGATGTTGTCAGTATGCAGATGAAGGCCGAGAAAAAGGGCGATAAATATGTGCTTAATGGCACCAAAATGTGGATCACCAATGGCCCGGATGCCGATGTCATCGTAGTCTATGCGAAGACTGATCCCGCTGCCGGTTCAAAGGGCATCACTGCTTTTATCGTCGAAAAAGCTTTTGGGTTCAGCACTGCGCAAAAACTCGACAAGCTCGGTATGCGCGGATCAAACACCGGTGAACTGGTGTTCCAGAATGTCGAAGTACCCGAAGAAAATATACTCGGTGAGATGAATCGCGGGGCTGCTGTATTAATGAGCGGACTCGATTATGAGCGTGCCGTGTTGTCAGCAGGACCCACCGGTATCATGCAGGCCTGCATGGATGTCGTCGTGCCCTACGTCCACGAGCGTAAGCAGTTCGGTCAAAGTATCGGCGAGTTTGAACTCATGCAGGGCAAACTGGCCGACATGTATACCACGATGAATGCCACCAAAGCCTATGTTTATGCGGTTGGTAAAGCCTGTGATCGCGGCGAAACCACTCGCAAAGATGCCGCTGGCGCGATTCTTTACGCCGCCGAAAAAGCGACCTGGATGGCGCTAGAAGCGATACAGGCGTTGGGCGGGAATGGTTATACCAGCGAATATCCGGTCGGGCGTTATCTGCGCGATGCCAAGTTGTATGAAATTGGTGCCGGGACTTCCGAGATTCGACGTATGTTGATTGGCCGGGAGTTGTTTATAGAATCCGCATAATCGTCATTGCGGACTTGATCCGCAATCCATTAATAACCAGGTCGTGGTCTATGTTTTTTTGCAATCTTTGCAATGGATTCCGGCTCAAGGCCGGAATGACGGTATTTTAATTTATTGAGAATAGTAAATGAACGAAAAAGTAGTAATCACGGGCATTGCCCGAACCCCGATGGGTGGTTTCCAGGGTGTTTTATCCGATGCCTCAGCTCCAGAACTGGGTGCCGCTGCAATTAAGGCCGCGGTCGAACGCAGCGGTTTAAATGCTGATGCTGTCGATGAAGTCATCATGGGCTGTGTATTGCCCGCTGGCCTCGGCCAGGCTCCCGCTCGACAAGCTAGTCTAGGCGCGGATATTCCATTATCTACCGGCTGTACCACGATTAATAAAATGTGCGGTTCGGGAATGAAGGCCGCCATGCTGGCGCATGATTTACTGCTCGCCGGGACGAATAAAGTCATGGTCGCGGGTGGTCTCGAAAGCATGACCAATTCACCTTATATTTTACCCAAGGCGCGTGGCGGCATGCGTATGGGGCACGGCAAGGTGATGGATCACATGTTCCTCGATGGGCTCGAAGATGCTTACGAAAAAGGTCAGCTCATGGGCTGTTTTGCAGAAGCTACGGCCGATAAATATGCCTTTACCCGCGAGCAACAGGATGACTTTGCGATTACCTCGTTAAAACGCGCTCAGGCCGCGATTGAAAGCGGAGCCTTCAAGGATGAGATTACGCCGGTGACGATTAAAACCCGCAAGGGTGAAGTCGTGGTCGATACCGACGAACAACCTTTTAATGCCAACATCGATAAGATTCCATCATTACGCCCGGCTTTTCGAGGCGATGGTACCGTCACGGCGGCCAATTCGAGTTCGATTTCTGATGGTGGCGCGGCTCTGGTTTTAATGCCCGAAAGTGAAGCGCAATCGCGAGGTACTCAGCCGATTGCGGTGATTCACGGTCACAGCACTTTCGCCCAGGAGCCAGCCTGGTTTACCACCGCGCCAGTGGGTGCGATTAAAAACCTGTTAGAAAAACTGAACTGGTCGACAGACGAAGTTGATCTGTTCGAAATCAACGAAGCCTTCGCGGTCGTCACCATGGCCGCGATGCACGACCTTGGGCTCGATCATGCCAAAGTCAATGTCAATGGTGGCGCCTGCGCACTGGGTCATCCGATTGGAGCCTCCGGCGCTAGAATTATCGTGACGCTGATTTCCGCGCTAAAAAGACAGGGCCTGAAAAAAGGCATTGCTGCGCTGTGTATCGGTGGCGGTGAGGCAACAGCAATAGCGGTAGAGTTGTGCAACTAAGCGAAGAACAAATTCTGATCCAGCAAAGCGTACGCGATTACGTCCGTGAACGCGTGTTGCCGCACGCCGCCGAGTGGGATAGGACCAGTCATTTTCCCGCTGAACAATTGCGGGAAATGGGCGAGCTGGGGCTATTCGGTATGCTGGTGCCAGAACAATGGGGTGGCAGCGAAACCGGTTATCTGGCTTTCGCCCTGGCGCTTGAAGAAGTCGCCGCCGGCGATGGTGCCTGCTCGACGATATTGAGCGTGAATAACTCGGTGGTTTGTGGTTCCCTGCTGGGATTTGGTAGTGAATACCTGAAACAGACTTATTTGAAGCCGCTCGCTTCCGGGCAAAAGCTGGGCTGTTTCTGTTTAACCGAGCCGCAGGCTGGTTCGGACGCTTCGGCATTGAAAGCCAGTGCTGTTCGAGACGGTGATGACTATGTTCTCAATGGTAACAAGTCATTTATCACCTCCGGCAAGAATGCCGATGTCGCCATCGTCTTTGCAGTCACCGATGCAAGTGCCGGCAAAAAAGGGATTAGCGCTTTTGTCGTCCCTACCGATAATCCTGGTTACGAGGTCGCGGGCATCGAAAGTAAACTGGGTCAACATGCCTCCGATACTGCACAGGTGTTTTTAAACAATTGTCGTATCCCTCAAAGCCATATACTTGGCACTGAGGGCGAGGGCTATAAAATTGCGCTGATGAATCTCGAAGGGGGGCGTATCGGTATCGGTGCCCAGTGCGTTGGCATGGCGCGCGCGGCATACGAAGTTGCGCTGGAATATGCCAAAGAACGTAAGACATTTGGCAAAAACATCATTGATCATCAGGCCGTAGCATTTCGACTTGCCGATATGGCGACACAGCTCGAAGCTGCGAGGTTAATGGTGCTGAATGCTGCCAGCTTACGCGAAGCGGGTGAACCCAGCCTCAAGCAGGCCAGTATGGCCAAGCTGTTTGCGTCGGAAGCGGCCGAGAAAATCTGTTCTGCCGCGATCCAGGTGCTCGGTGGCTACGGCTATTTAAACGATTTTCCGCTGGAACGGATTTACCGCGATGTGCGCATTTCGCAAATCTACGAGGGTACCAGTGACATTCAACGCATTGTGATAGCAAGGGAAATAAGCCATGACTAAAGCGATCGATTTTTATTTCGAATTCTATTCTCCCTACGCCTACCTCGCGAGTCATCGAATCGACGATATTGCAGAAAAACACGGTTGTACAGTGAACTGGCGACCGTTTATGCTGGGTGCGACATTTTCAATTACCGGGCATGGGCCGCTAACGGAAACGCCCTTAATGGGCGAATATAGTCTGCTCGATATGCAGCGTAGTGCGCGTCTATTCGAAATTCCTTTCCAGATGCCCGAAGAATTTCCAAAGGTATCGTTGAGTTGTGCCAGGGCTTTTTATGCATTGGTGGATGATCAACCCGAAAAGGCAAAAGCTCTGGCCAAAGGGATTTACCATGAGATATTTGGCCTTGGTAACGATGGAACTCAGCCAGAGGTGATTGCTCGTCTGGCGAAACAATATGGCATCGATGCGGAGGCCTTACTGGAGTCGATCCAGACCCCCGAGGTTAAACAAAGGCTGAAAGACGAAACCGGGAATGCTATCGAGCGTGGCGTTTTTGGTGCCCCGTTTTTCTTTGTCGATGACCAACCTTTCTGGGGCAATGATCGCCTGGATCAGCTTGGTCGCTGGTTGGAAACGGGCGGCTGGTAGTCAATGCATATTCAGACAAAATTAAATTCCCGTTCGGACGAATTTAAGACTAACCGGGAGACGATGCAGGCACTGGTCGATGATCTGCGTAGTCAGGTCGCAACGATTAGTCTCGGTGGCGGGGAACGCTCGCGCGAAAAACATTTAAGCCGGGGCAAGCTACTGCCGCGTGACCGTATCGAGACCTTGCTCGACGAAGGTTCGCCGTTTCTTGAAATCGGCCAGTTCGCCGGGTATCAAATGTATGGTGATGACAATATCGCTGCCGGTGGATTAATCACCGGTATCGGTCGGGTCAATGGTCAGGAATGCATGATTGTCGCCAATGATGCGACGGTCAAGGGTGGGACTTATTACCCGGTTACCGTTAAGAAGCATATTCGAGCACAGTCGATTGCCGAAGAAAATAATCTGCCCTGTATTTATCTGGTCGATTCTGGCGGCGCGCATTTGCCCAGCCAGGATGATGTTTTTCCCGATCGCGAGCACTTCGGGCGTATCTTTTATAACCAGGCCAATATGTCGGCGAAGGGTATCTCGCAAATCGCGGTAGTGATGGGTTCCTGCACTGCGGGTGGTGCTTATGTACCTGCCATGTCAGACGAAAGCATTATTGTCAGGGAGCAGGGCACGATTTTTCTTGGTGGTCCGCCGCTGGTGAAGGCTGCGACTGGTGAAGTGGTAAGCGCCGAAGAGCTTGGCGGTGCGGATGTGCATTCGCGTATTTCCGGTGTGACTGACTATTACGCGCATAACGATGAGCACGCGCTGGCGATGGCGCGCGAAGTGGTCGGTAATCTCAATCGTGTTAAAAACCCGGATATTGCCAGACGCGAACCCTGTGAGCCGCTTTACCCCGCCAGCGATTTATACGGCATAGTCCCGAGTGATGCGCGCAAGCCCTTCGATATCCGCGAAATTATCGCGCGCCTGGTCGATGGTAGCGAACTCGATGAATTCAAGCAGTTATACGGTACAACTTTAATTTGTGGCTTCGCACATTTGCATGGCTATCCGGTTGGCATTATCGCCAACAACGGCATCCTGTTTTCCGAGGCAGCATTAAAAGGCGCGCATTTTGTCGAGCTTTGTGCAAAGCGAAAAATACCGTTGATATTCCTGCAAAACATCACTGGTTTCATGGTCGGTAAGAAATACGAGCACGGTGGTATCGCGCGCGACGGTGCGAAGATGGTCACCGCAGTTGCCTGCGCCAAAGTACCGAAATTTACCGTTGTGGTCGGCGGCAGTTTTGGTGCCGGCAACTACGCCATGTGCGGTCGTGCTTACGGTGGCCGATTCCTGTGGATGTGGCCGAATGCACGTATTTCAGTAATGGGTGGCGAACAGGCCGCCGGTGTTCTTGCGCAGGTCACCCGGGACAGCAAAGCCGCTCGCGGCGAAGAATGGAGCGATGCTGAAGAGGCCGCGATGAAGGAACCGATACGCGAACAATACGAAACTCAGGGCCACCCCTATTATGCCAGCGCGCGCCTGTGGGACGACGGCATTATCGATCCGGCCGATACGCGTACCGTATTGGGTCTTGGTCTTTCGGCGGCTTTGAATGCTCCGATCGAGAAGACCGAATTTGGCATCTTCAGGATGTGAGCATGTTCAACAAAATATTAATCGCCAATCGTGGAGAGATAGCCGTTCGTATCGCACGAACTGCGCGGAAACTGGGCATTACCAGCGTCGCGGTATATTCCCAAGCCGATGCCAATGGGATGCATGTCGAAGTCTGCGACGAGGCCTACGGTATTGGTGGCGCGGCTGCCAGCGACAGTTATTTACGCGCTGACAGAATTCTTGAAGTAGCACAGCGTTGCGGCGCACAGGCGATTCACCCCGGTTACGGGTTTTTGTCCGAGAATTCGGAATTTGCCAGAGCCTGCGAAAGTGTCGGAATCGCTTTCATCGGTCCACCGGCGAGTGCTATCGAAGCCATGGGTTCAAAAAGCGAAGCCAAGAAGATTATGCAATCGGCCAATGTGCCATTGGTCCCCGGTTATCATGGCGATGATCAAAGCGATGATTTATTGCGTAAAGAATCAAAGGCAATTGGCTTTCCTCAACTGATTAAGGCAACCGCAGGCGGTGGTGGCAAAGGCATGCGCGTGGTTAATCAGCAAAGCGAGTTCGATGCTGCATTAATTTCTGCTCGACGCGAAGCACTGGCCTCATTCGGCGATGACAAGGTATTAATCGAACGCTATCTACCCGCTCCGCGTCATGTCGAAATGCAGGTGTTCGCCGACGGTCATGGCAATGTCGTGCATTTATTCGAACGCGATTGCTCGATTCAACGACGCCATCAGAAGGTGCTGGAAGAAGCACCGGCACCAGGTATGTCCGAGTCACTGCGGGCGCAAATGGGCCAGGCCGCAGTAAACTGCGCCAGGGCAATTGGCTATGTCGGCGCGGGTACGGTCGAGTTTCTACTCGATACCGATGGTAGTTTTTATTTTATGGAAATGAATACCCGCCTGCAGGTCGAACACCCGGTCACTGAAATGATCACCGGCCTCGATCTGGTGCACTGGCAATTGCGGGTTGCCAGCGGTGAGGCCTTGCCATTAAAACAATCAGACATTCAATTGAATGGCCATGCCTTCGAAGCCCGCATTTATGCCGAAGCGCCGGATCGGGATTTTATGCCCGCCACCGGGCAGATTCGATATCTGGCCCAGCCATCGATCAGTGACTCGGTGCGTATCGATACCGGTGTGCGAGTCGGTGACGATGTCGGTATTAACTACGACCCGATGATTGCCAAGCTCATCGTTCATGCTGATGACCGCTTGACGGCATTAAATAAAATGCGTGTGGCCCTGCGCGATTATCAAATTCTGGGGGTGCAAACCAATATTGGATTTTTATCTTCCTTGTTAGAAGTCGGTGAGTTTTCTGATGAGAACTTCGATACCGGTTTCATTGAGAAGCATCGTGGAAAGCTGTTTGACAAAAAAGAAGAGCGGGTGGCTAATGCGGCTTGTGTGGCCGGGTTGGCGGTGTTGCCTGCGATTGCAAATAGTGATTGTCTGGATCCCTGGGCTGGCAAGAGTGCCTGGCGCATGAATCAGACGCCGACTCACAAAATAAAACTGAGTCTGGACGATCGGGATTACGCGCTCGCAATCACGCCGGCAGAAAATCGTTGGCAGATTTGTTGTGATGAAAATACGATAGAGGTCGCTGCCAAATGGCTGGATGAAACCCATCTCCAAATCGAAATTAATGCTTCCCTGTTGACCGTTCCTGTGCAGATCAATAAGGATATAATTTCCATCTGGCACGATAATCGGGAATGGCGCTTTACTCGCCATAACCCGATGCAGGCGCTCGATAACGAAGCAGAAACCGGTAATCAGTTTGTCGCACCCATGCCGGGCGCCATCATATCGATCCCGGTCTCGGCAGGCGATACAGTCGAAGCGGGGGATGTTCTGCTGGTGATGGAGGCCATGAAAATGGAGCATTCGATGGTCGCACCGATGAAAGCAACGGTAACCGATGTGTTTTTCGCCGAGGGAGATCAGGTCGAAGAGGGCGATAAACTGATTTCTCTGGAGATATTCGAATAAAATGAGTCTACCCACCAAAGTAAAAATTGTAGAAGTCGGGCCACGCGATGGTTTACAAAACGAAGCGCAAAACGTGCCCGTCGAGGTTAAGGTTAAACTGGTCGAATTGCTGGTCGATGCCGGTTTAAGGTCGATTGAAGCAGGCGCTTTCGTCTCGCCCAAATGGGTGCCGCAAATGGCCTCTAGCGCCGAGGTATATCGGCAGGTGACAAAGTCTCCAGGTATCAGCTATCCGATGCTGGTACCGAATATGCGTGGTTTGGAGCAAGCCATCGAAAGCGGTGTGGAAGAAATTGCTTTGTTTGCTGCGGCTAGCGAAACTTTTTCGCAAAAGAATACCAATTGTTCGATCGAAGAGAGCGTCGGTCGATTCACTGATGTCGTTAGTAAAGCACAGCAGCACAATATGCGTATTCGGGGCTATATTTCATGCGCGCTGGGCTGTCCCTACGAGGGTGAGGTTGACGCCAACGTAGTGGTCGATTTGACCAGACGCCTTCATGACGTTGGCTGTTATGAAGTGTCAGTCGCCGATACTATTGGAGTGGGTACTGCTAATCAGGCGCAGGCCTTATTTGAACAGCTCGCAGGTGCGATTCCGGTTACTCAGTTAGCCGCTCATTTTCACGATACCTATGGACAGGCACTGGCTAATATCCATGCTGTTTTGCAAACCGGTGTCGCCGTGATCGATAGTTCTGTTGCAGGGCTCGGTGGTTGTCCTTACGCCAAAGGTGCGACCGGCAATGTCGCCACCGAAGATGTGGTTTACATGCTCAACGGTATGGGTATAGATACCGGGATCGATATGGATAAACTGCTCGACGCAGGGGTTTATATCAATGGGTTTCTCGATCGCGCACCCGTATCCAGAGCGGCCAATGCGTTGCTAAAGAAGAAAGCGAGTTGATCGTATGACCTTGCCTGTTACCGTTCAGCGTGAGAAAAAACATCACCGTAAGATCGATTGTATCGGCTATTTACGTGAAGACGGGTTGTGGGATATCGAAGCGCATTTAATTGATACACGTACCTACGACTGTGGTTACGACCAGTCTCATCGTGATGGCCTGATTAAAGCCGGAGAGCCGGTGCACGATATGTGGGTCAGGCTCACACTTGATCTGGATTTTGTCATCCATGATGCTTGCGCTTCGTCTGATTTCACGCCGTTCGCGATATGTCCTCAGGCTGCGCAGGAAATGCGTTCGTTGGTTGGTATTCAAATTGGTATGGGCTGGATGAAAAAGGTGCGTGAGCGTATCGGTTCTCGGCATGGTTGTACCCATTTAATGGATTTACTTGGCCCTTTATCAGCGACAGCTTATCAGACACTTCATGCGGCTCTCGAAGAGCGCGACTCTCAAAAGACATCAAGAGATAAACCCATGATTCTGGATACCTGTATCGCACTTTCAACCGATGGTGAGGTCGTAAAGAAACGTTGGCCCGAATTTTATACAGGTCCTATAAAAACAGAGAGCGGAGAATAAGATGGCAATAACCTTAGGCTTTGATATCTATGGCACATTAATCGACCCGCACGGCGTCACCGTAAAACTGAGTGAATTAATCGGTGATAAAGCAGCGGATTTTTCACTTACCTGGCGAACCAGACAACTCGAGTACACTTTCCGTCGCGGGCTTATGCGCGACTATGAAAATTTTCCTGTGTGTACACGTAA
>JAOUJX010000112.1 GCA_029882955.1 Gammaproteobacteria bacterium | reverse complement strand
GATGCGGTTCGTACCTTACCGCATCCTACAATCTTTAGCCTAAAAGCTTTTTACCAATTACAACTTCCACCCCGGAGAAACCTGATCAATCAATCTTAACAGCGCAGGCCACTCCGGGTGCCGCACTTTTGCCCCAGCTTGCGCCTTTCCTCCTTCGAATTGCTCTCTGGTTTTCGCCATTACCGATTCGTCGATGAGATTCAGCTTGCCTGCAGCCATCGCACGTAACTGCACATCGGCATTACGGATAAAGTGCTGATGACGAACGAACGCCCAGGTACAATTTGGTCCGGCGGTTATCAATCCATGGTTTTTCAGCACCAGGGTGTGATTGTCTTTTCCAAGCGCCTCGACAATGGCCGGTTCCTCGGTGCCATCGAGAACGATACCGCCGAAGTCATGATAGCCAACGCGTTCGAAAAACTGGCAGCCTTCCTGGGTAACGGGAACGACGGGATGACCCAGTGCACAAAGCGATTGAGAAACGACTTCGTGGGTATGGATAACGCAATGCAGGTCATCGGGACGAGCCTTGTGTACCGTGGAATGAATCAGATAACCCGCCAGATTCACCGGCCATTCGCTATCGCATTGTTTGTTGCCTTCGATGTCAATTTTCACCAGGTTACTGGCGCAAATTTCGTCATAGCGTAAACCGAAGGGATTAATTAACAGGTGATCGGTGTCGGGTATACGGCAACTGATATGGTTATACACGACGCTGGTCCAGCCATAATAATCGACCAGGCGATAACAGGCCGCCAGTTCCAGCCGGGTCTGCCATTCAACATCACTCATACCCGCCGGGGCTGGGGGTAAATCAAGCTCAAATGACTGGGGGTTCATGATAAAGCTCCTCGACAATGTGTTTTAATGTTCGGGTTCGATTGACCAGAATTCTGGCGATGCCTGGCGTAATTTAATCAACCTGGCGATCATCGTATTAAGCGGCGCTTCCACACCAAGCTGCAGCGCCGTCTGCGCCACGTAACCATTCAAGGCGTCGATTTCAGTCTGTCTCTCATGGTTTAAATCCTGAAGCATCGACGGCTTGTGCCAGCTATGATTCGCACAGGCGTAATCGATTAAATTATGTACTTTATCGGCATCAACCCCGATGCCGTTTTTGCTCGCGACCCCCAAGGTTTCATCGGCTATCTCGTGCGCCAGCGTCTTGCCATCGGCGTAGGCCTGTAACATACCCGGAGAACCATTGGTCAGTGCGCATAAGGCGTTCATCGCAATATTAAAACAGGCCTTTTGCCAGATAAAACGCTGTATGTCAGCGCTCACGGTACAAACAATCCCCGCCTTATTGAAATCCACAGCAATCGCACTGACTAACTCACTGGCCTTTCCGTCAGCATGATAAAACCATGTTTCAGACGCATCGGAAGACGCCACTTCACCGGCGCAAATAAATTCAGCAGGCATCATCGTAACCCCTTCGATGGTACGCTCGATACCGACCCATTTGGCGACCCTGGCCCCATTACCCAGACCATTTTGCAGAGTCATTATATGCGCCTGCCTTAGGCTATCCGGTAGATTTTCCAGTGCGTTATCTATCTGGTAAGACTTGGTAAACAGGATAACGACGTCGGCTGGATGAGCCTGATCGACGGTGCAGGCAGGAATATCTATTTTGTACGATTGACCATCGATATGTGCCAGTAAACCATTGTTGCAAATGGCCTGGCTATGCTCGGGTGATCGATTCAACAGTTCGACCTGACAGCCAGCCTGATGCAGCCGCGCACCGAATACGGACCCCATGGCCCCTGCCCCTAGCACCGCATATCGAATACTCATCGCTAGCCCGACAGATAATGCGGTAGCCAGAGCGTGATCACCGGAAAGGCTATCAGTATCCCAACCCGCACCAGTTCGGCGCCAAAGAATGGCAGTACACCGATAAACGTTTCCCGCATCGACACATCTTTCGCCATGGCACTGATGACAAATACATTCATACCTACCGGCGGCGTGATCAGGCCGAGTTCGACCACGATCAACGCAAGAATACCAAACCAGATTTTCAGGTCTTCGACGTTCATGCCGAAGTCCAGTTCAGATACTACTGGCCAGAAAAAAGGAATCGCCAGCAAAATCATCGATAGCGAATCCATCAGACAGCCGAGTATTATCAGCGCTACCAGCAATAAAATCAGCACCATCATCGGCGCCATATTCGAACTTGCGATCAATTCTGCAGCCGCCTGCGGCACACCACCGCGCGACATGAAGATCTTCAACATCTCGGCGCCAAGTAAAATCAGGTAAACCATTCCCGTCGTTTTAGCCGTGTCGTAAAGCGATAGTTTGATCTGTGGTAGTCTGATCGTGCCTCTGGCAAACCCGTAAATGGCCACTAAAAATACACCAACAGCTGCTGCCGGTGTCGGATTGAACAGGCCAAAATAAATACCGCCGATGACTGCGCCGAATATTCCAGTGACTGGCAACACGCCCAGCGTAGCAGACCAGAACTCCTTTTTATCGATGGGATCACGAGCCGGTCCGGCCTCGGGGTGAAGACGCACATAAATAGCGATGGTAATGAGGAAAAAAACCACGGCGATAAAGCCGGGAATAAATGCCGCCATGAACATCGTTACTATATTGGCTTCTACCAGGATGGCATAAATGACTAACACGATGGATGGTGGAATCAGGATACCCAGCACACCCCCAGCGGCCAGCGTACCGGTCGCCAGCGAACCTTTGTAGCGGTAACGCTTGAATTCGGGAAGAGCGACTTTACCCATGGTCGAAGCAGTGGCCAGTGATGAACCACACACCGCCCCGAAACCGGCACAGGCCAGAATCGCCGACATCGCCACGCCTCCCCTGGCCCAGCCTACCCAGGCGTTGGCGGCACGAAATAACTCTTTCGACAGGCCTGCCTGCGAGGCGATATTGCCCATTAAAACAAACATCGGCACAACCGACAGGTCGTAAATGGAGAATTGAATATAGGCCAGATCTTTGAGCTGAGACATAAAGATCGCGGGGCCATTCAGTATGGTGACACCGATGCCACCCACCAGGATCATCGAATAGGCTATTGGCACGCGAATCGCAATGAGCAAAACAAGAAAGCCCAGGCCAAGTAGGCCGACAATCATTTCAAAAGCCATGAACTTAAACCTTATATATGCTGAAGCGGGGAATTATTACTGCCCAGCGGATAACGCAAAGTTAACAGAGAAGCCAGTATTAACAGGAATAATGAAAACAATGTCGGTACAAAAGCATACCAGAGCGGGATTTGCAAAATTGCGGTAATCTCAAGATAAGTCTGATAATCCTGCAGACCAACAAACATGCGCCAGATCAATAATAGACTAAAGGCAAGCGCTATCAGGGAGCCCAGCCGGTTGAGGTTACGCTCTGTCGCCGGGCTAACGCCGCTGGTAAAGATATCTGCGGAAACATTGGCGAAACTTATCTGGCAATAAGGCAGGAACGCAAAGGCCGATATAGCGACGCCCATTTGCGTCAGTTCAAAGTCACCGGGAAAGGGCTTTGATATCAAAAAACCGGCCATCGCACTGTAGGTGGTCATGCAAACCACCGCTAGTAATACCAGTCCGCCTAATAAAGCCCAGCCTTTAATTAGACCCAGCAGGAGGGTTAACCCCCTGCTGGTTGTAGACATAGACGTATCTGCCCACATAGATGCTAATTACTTTGAATACTTGGCGATTAATTTACGCGCTTTGGCAACCAGCGCTTTACCGTCGATACCCTGATCAACCACCTCGTTCACCCAGCGCTCAACTACGGGCTCCAGAACTTTCTTGAACTCCTCGGTTTCTGCGTCTGAAAGGACGATGTGAGTATTACCGGCTTTCTTCGCCAGGCCAATGCCGAAATCATCCGACTTTGACCAGATTTCGCCAACCTCTCTGACCCAGGCTTCGTTAGAGGCATCCTTAAAGATTTTCTGGATATCTTTCGGCAGACCTTTCCAGGTATCTCCGTTCATTGAGACCTGGAAGGTAGTGGTGCCGAAGCGAGTTTTATTAGCCCCTTCGATCTGGTATTGAGTTAAGTCCTGTAACTTCAGCGGCGGGATAATTTCCCAGGGGATTAACGCACCATCGACCACCTTTTTCGATAAAGCCTGTGGTAAAGCCGGTACCGGCATAGCTGCGGGCGCCGCATCCAGGGCCTCGATTACCCAGGCACCGGTACGAGTAGGGATACGTAGTTTGGTGCCCGCCAGATCAGATGGTTTATTCACGGGTTTGTCGACCATATGAATCGCCTGTCCCTGGTGTACATGCAGGAACATGACTTCGATACCCTTATATTCCTCGGCCAGGTCTTCCTCGAACATTTCACGCATCGCGAGGTTGGTAGCAACCGGGTCATTGGTGTGAATAAAAGGTAGCTCAAATACTTCTGTGCGTGGGAATAATCCCGGCGTATAACCGTTCACGGTCCAGACCAGGTCAACCACACCATCGCGTACCTGACGGATGAGCTGAGGTGGCTTACCGCCCAGTGACATCGCGGGATAAATGTCTATTTTTACTCGACCATTTGAGGCCTCTTCGATTTTCTTCGCCCAGGGCACCAGCATTTTGCTATGCGCAGGTGCTTTGGGGCCAAGCAAATGGTGTAATTTTAAAGTGTATTCTGCAGCCATTGCTCCGGCAGACAGAAACGCGGTTGAAAATGCTACCAGCAAAGTGGTAAGTGTTAATTTTAGTTTCATACCATATCCTCCAAACTATTGATTATAAATCTTTTCGTTTTATTACCGCCACCTCAGCTTCAACCTCAGGCAGCTGCATTCAAATACTGCTCAATTCGATCCAGCGTATTCATTGCGGAAAAACATTGCGCAACACTGGCATTAGGCTCGCGTCCCTGTTGAATCGCTTCAAAAAACTCTCGATCCTGTAATTCGATGCCATTCATGGAAACGGCAACGTCGCTTAGGTCGATCTGGTTTTCATTGCCATCAAATAAATCATCATAACGCGCCAGATAGGTACCGTTATCACATATATAACGGAAAAAAGTACCAAAAGGCCCGTTATTGTTAAACGACAACGACAGCGTACAGATTGCCCCGGAAGGCACTTTCATGCCGATACTCATATCCATCGCGATGCCAAGCTCAGGATGAACTGGTCCCTGCATCGCCTGAATCTGGGCGGCTTCTTCGCCGGTCTGATACTGGAACAGGTCTACCGTGTGGCAGGCGTGGTGCCACAGCAGATGATCCGTCCAGGAACGTGGCTCACCTTTCGCATTAGTATTGGTGCGGCGGAAGAAATAGGTTTCGACGTCCATTTGCTGGATCTTCAGTTCGCCAGTCTGAATCTTATTGTGAATCCACTGGTGACTGGGATTAAAACGACGCGTATGCCCTGCCATCGCAACCAGGCCGGTTTGCTGCTGCACCTCAACCAGTCGCTTCGAATCTTCTACATTGTCAGCCATGGGGATTTCGACCATCACGTGCTTACCAGCCTGCATACACTGGATAGCCTGTGCGGCGTGCATTTGTGTTGGCGTAGCCAGAATGACTGCGTCAACGTCGTCACGCACCAGACTTTCAGCCAGGTCGGTACTGCAATGCGGGATATCACGATCAGCTGCAAAGGCCTGCATTTTTTCAGCGTTGGTACCCACCACAGAAGTCACGGCGACACCATCGATTTTAGCGATGGCATCGAGATGTTTCATACCAAAGGCACCGGCAGCACCTGCCACGCATACTCTCATCATCTTAAACTCTACGAAATATTTCTATTCAAAACAAAGCTACCATCCATCATAGCGTATGGAAAATTAATTAATGGTTTACGTTATTCATTTTTGTAATAGCGGATAAATTTTATACGCTCTGATCCAGTCCCAGCAAAGGCACTGTCTCGCGCAAGCTATTTATGAACGAAAGCTGCTTATTGGTTGGTTTCCAGTTCTTTCTCATAGTAATCCCTATGGGTCGAAATGTGTAACTGAGGTCATAAGCAACTGTTGCTAGTGCGCCGGTCGACAACTCATGCTGTATCTGAAATTCAGAAATCAGAGTCAACCGGTCGCTGCCCTGTAACAGCGAACGTATCAATATCATCGAGCTTGCCTCAATTAACCGGTCGGGTACAGGCCTACCCGCACTGGTAAAAATAGACTCAAAAATCGCCCTGGTCGGCGTACCTTTGCGAGGCACCACCCAGGAGCAGGCAGATAACTGCTCCAGCGAGATCTGATCAGCCGCACAAAGCGGATGACCCGGCCTCGCGACAATTTCGATAGCAGAACTAAACAGCTCCTCCTGTATGACGTCATCGCTGGGCTCAGGAAATCGCAGGGCACCGATTAGCATGTCGATTTCACCGTGACGCAAGTGATAAAGCAGGTCGTCGTAGGGTCCATCGACAACGCTGAAATTGAAATCGGGGTGAACATTGCTGAATTCAATCATCGCAACCGGCAACACCGAGGTTCGCGCCAACGGCATGCTACCGATGACAATGCGACCAACTTCACGGTCGTGTAACGAATTAATTTCGTCCCAGCCCTGGGCAATTTCGGCAAAAGCCAGTTTGGCGGCGCGAGTCAATACTCGCGCCGCCTTACTGGCACTAATGCCGACGCTGGTTTTCTCGAATAACAGGATTCCCAGCAGGCTCTCCAACTCGCTGGCAGCGCGATGCAATGAAGATTGCGACACACCCAGATTGCGCCCGGCGAGGCTATAATTCTGAGCTTCCGATACAGCGATCAATGCGCGTAATTGCGTAGTCGTCAATGATTGTAGTAATTGTGCCGGGCGGGCCCGACCCTTCTCAGAGCCGATGCGGGTTGCACCACGCAGGCCATTGAGCAGTATATCCAACGCTCGATCGACCCTATAAGCAAAGGTTTTTCCAGATTCAGTCGGATACATACCGTCACTACGTCGCTCAAACAGCCTGGTTTGCAATGCCACCTCAAGCTTGGCAATAGCCTGGGTAATCGCCGGCTGAGAAAGAAAAGCTTTCTCCGATGCCTTGCTAATACTTTTGGATTCGACGACGCCTAGAAATACGCGTAAGTGTCTTATATTAGGCGTTTTGAACATAATCAGTATAGATAATCAATACCATCGAAAAACACAACCTATATCAAAAACTAATACAAATACAGTAAAATTGGAATGGTAATAAGACCAGCCTGTATCGATACTGTATCCACGACCAGGCATCTCCATCGACGAATAAAATAATGAGAAACACGCTATGATCATCGACTGTCACGGACATTACACGACAACTCCCCCGCAGGTCGGCGAATATCGCGAGCAGCAAAAAGCGGCGCTGGCGACTAACCCGGATCACGTCGGCGAGAAGGGTTCCATCGTGATTAGTGATGACGAAATCCGCCAAAGCATCGAGAACAATCAACTGCGGTTGCAGCGCGAACGCGGCACCGATCTGACTATTTTCTCACCGCGCGCCAGCTGGATGGGACATCATATCGGCAACCAGCATACCAGCCGCTTCTGGAGCGAACACCAGAATGAATTAATCTATCGCGTCTGTGAACTTTTCCCGCAAAACTTTGCGCCGGTAGCGCAATTACCTCAGTCACCCGGCGTCGCCCCCAAAGAGTCGATCCCGGAACTGTTGCGCTGCGTGAATGAGTTAGGATTTCTGGGCTGCAATCTCAGTCCCGACACCAGTGGCGGCTACTGGCAGGACGAATCCCTGGCAGACAGGTCGTTTTATCCGGTTTACGAAACCCTGGTCGAACTGGATGTACCTGCGATGATTCATGTTAGTGCCGCCTGTAACAGTAGCTTCCATACCACTGGTTCACATTATCTGGGCGCCGATACCACGGCTTTCCAGCAACTGGTCATGTCTGATGTGTTTAAAGATTTCCCGACGCTGAAAATCATCATCCCGCACGGCGGCGGTGCAGTCCCCTATCATTGGGGGCGTTTTCGAGGGTTAATGCAGGATCAGGGTTTCGCACCGTTACAGGAGTCGGCGCTGAAGAATATTTACTTCGATACCTGCGTTTATCACCAGCGCGGCATCGATCTACTACTCGATATTATTCCAGTAGACAACATTCTGTTTGCCTCCGAGATGATCGGCGCGGTACGCGGTATCGATCCCGAGTCGGGTCACTACTATGACGATACCAAACGCTACATCGATGGCTATCCAGGCCTGAGTCCAGAAGACCGGCAGAAAATCTTTGAGGGCAATGCGTTAAAAGTCTTTAACCGACTGGAGGCAAGGGTGAAAAAATGAACAACAACATCGTAGTACAGAACATCGAACGCGCCGACCCTGAAGTTATCAGGGGACTCGCGCAATGCGGCGTCTCCACCATCCACGAAGCGCAGGGACGACGCGGCCTGCTGGCAGAATATATGCGTCCGATTTATTCGGGTGACTGCATCACAGGTTCGGCGCTGACAGCTTCAGGGGCAGCCGGGGATAACTGGATGCTGCACGTCGCCATGGAGCAGGCAAGGCCCGGCGACATGCTGGTATTTGCACCCACTTCGCCGTCTAATTTCGGCTTCTTTGGCGACCTGCTGGCAACATCAGCTAAGGCTCGCGGTGTAGTCGGTATGATTAACGAAGGTGGTACCCGTGATATTCGCGAGTTAACCAATATGAAATTCCCGGTCTGGACCAAACACATTTTCGCTCAGGGCACGATTAAAGAAACCCTCGGTTCAGTCAACATACCGCTGGTCTGCGCCGACGAATTAATTTACCCCGGCGATGTCATGGTAGCGGATGACGATGGGGTTTGCGTCGTACGCCGCGAAGAAGCCGAAGAGGTTTTAGAAAAATCCCTCGCTCGCATGGCTCTGGAAGAAGAAAAGCGAGTTCGATTTGCGAATGGCGAACTGGGACTCGATATCTATAACATGCGCGGCCGCCTTGAGCAAAAGGGTTTAAAATATGTATGAAGCCGTCCGCTGCATGTGGATGCGGGGAGGCACCTCAAAGGGTGCCTATTTCCTCGCTGAAGACCTGCCAGCCGACACCCGGGAACGCGACCAATTCCTGCTCAAAATCATGGGATCGCCCGACGCGCGCCAGATCGACGGCATTGGTGGTGCCGACCCGCTCACGTCTAAAGTGGCTATCGTGCAACAATCGAAGCATGATGGTGTCGATGTCGATTATCTTTTTTTACAGGTCTACGTCGATCAGGCGCTGGTCAGCGATGCACAAAATTGCGGCAATATACTCGCGGGGGTGGGACCTTTTGCTATCGAACGAGGACTCGTGCCCGCAAAAGAGGAGCAGACCACCGTTTCTATATACATGCAAAATACCGGACAGATAGCGGTTGAGACAGTTGAGACACCCTTCTATAAGGTAATCTACCAGGGGGATGCCCGTATTGATGGTGTACCGGGCACATCCAGCGCCATTCCGATCACCTTTAAAGACACCGCTGGCTCGACCTGTGGTGCCCTGCTACCCACAGGCAATCAGGTCGATATCATTGATGGCGTCGAAGTCACCTGTATCGACAACGGCATGCCCGTTGTGATTTTAAGCGCGGCCGATATGGGCATCAGCGGTGAAGAAGGCCGCGAAGAACTCGAACAAAACCAGGGACTGAAAACAAAGCTTGAGTCGATTCGCCTACAGGCCGGTGAAAGAATGAATCTGGGCGATGTAACCGATAAAACTGTGCCTAAAATGAGCATGCTCAGTCCTGCCACAAAAGGCGGTTGCGTCTCAACACGTACATTTATACCGCATCGCTGTCATGCCTCAATCGGTGTGCTTGGTGCGGTTAGTGTCGCCACTGCCTGTATGCTACCCGACTCTCCGGCGCATGCGCTGGCCAATATAGCCGATGGGAAACGCAAAACCATGTCGATAGAACACCCGATTGGTGAAATGACCGTGATACTCGATATCGACGAAACCGGTACAGTCGAAAACGCCGCCATCTTACGTACTGCCCGCAAATTGTTTGACGGCGAAGTATTTTCGTCATAATTAAGAGACTAATCGATGGACGCTGACTATTTACCCTTTCACGCAAACCCGAGCAAGCCGACCTATACTCCTCCGGCAGGCGCAGTCGATGCGCACTGCCATGTATTCGGGCCCGCGCAGCTGTTCCCCTATCATCCAATGCGCAAGTACACACCCTGCGACGCGCCGAAAGAAAAACTGTTTGAGTTACGTGATTACCTCGGCTTCGAGCGCAATGTCATCGTGCAGGCGTCATGCCACGGTACCGATAATGCAGCTTTGATCGATGCGCTGGAAACTGCCGGTGACCTGGCTCGTGGCGTCGCCGTCGTCAGCCCGGATATTACCGACGCCGAGCTTGAAGCAATGCACCTGGCCGGAGTCCGCGCAGTACGTTTTAATTTTGTTAAGCGCCTGGTCGACAACACACCAAGAGAAGTATTCCTTGGTATCGCCGAAAAAATAAGACCGTACGGCTGGCACATTGTGGTTTATTTCGAAGCGCCGGATCTGCAAGAACTCACCCCCTTCCTGATTCAGCTCGACCATACGATTGTCATCGACCACATGGGCCGACCCGATGTCAGCATGGGCACCGATCATCCTGACTTTGAAAAGTTCGTCAAATTACTCGATGACAATCCGAGTTTTCATACCAAAGTCAGTTGCCCCGAAAGACTGACCTGGCAGGCACCCGACTATAGCGACGTCGAGCCCTTTGCCCGTTTACTGGTTGAGCGCTTCCCGCAGCAGGTTCTCTGG
>JAOUJX010000477.1 GCA_029882955.1 Gammaproteobacteria bacterium | reverse complement strand
GACCATGGAAGAATTTGCTATTCATTTAATTGATACGACCTTGCGCGCCCATGGCTTTGCCTCACAAAAATCGATGACCTATCTGCGTAAAGGCCAGGCCCTGCGCGACGCGGTTAATCAACAACTCCAGGATCGAGTTTCAGAAGGCTTGTTGAGCGTCGTAAAACTCCCGGACAATAGTCTTGTTTATATTGATCCCGAGCTGCTTGAAACACCTGCGCCGCGGGCAAAATCACAGGTTAAAATACTGTCACCTTTTGATAATGCTGTTATCCAGCGCCAAAGAGGCCGCGATATTTTCGATTACGATTATCAAATAGAATGCTATGTACCTGCGCCAAAACGGCAGTATGGCTATTTTTGTCTACCGGTTCTGTATGGTGATGGTTTTGTTGGTCGTATCGACTGTAAGGTGCATCGAAAACAGAAATTATTCGAAGTTAAATCAATGCATCTGGAAAAGCCGGTCGACGAGGTATTTGCCGATGCTTTCGAGCAGGCGTTATTAGCCTTTTCTGCTTTCAACGGTTGCAGTGAAATTAAAACTCCCCCGTCAAAAATCTTCGACCAGTTGGGTTGATATCGTTTCAGAGCTGCCCTGTTTGTTTCCAAGTCGTGGGTGTAATTTGGTTGCCAGGTAAGTGCAGGCGAACAGACTGAGTGCCGTGAGGCCAAACATCATTTGTAAAGGTGCAAATATCAATAGCAGGCTGGCTGCACCCGGTGTGATGACACCGGATACATCCCGATAAGTCGAATAGACTGCTGACATTTCGGTCCGCTCTGACGGACGTACAGCCATTAGAAAGGGTAAGCCTGCGCTCATATCGAGTACGATCAGAAACATTGACGCTGCTACCAGTAAACCGATTGCCAGAGCGGCTCCATAAATTTGGTAAGAAGCGAGCAGGAATAGTATTCCGCTACCGCTGAATCCAAGCATGACTATTTTACGCACGCGGCCACGCATCGCTTTTAGCATCAATGGTGTCAGGAATAGAAAGCCATTCGATACCGATAGCAAAATGCCCCCGAGCTGTTCGCTGTAACCGTTTTCGACGGCATAAATCGGCAGGTAAACAACATATACCCACCAGGCGCAACTGCGAATCACTGCAAATGTCCAGCCAGCTATCAAGCGTGGTTGTTTGAAAAATCGATGCAGGAAAGCGAAGGGGTTTGGTGGTTTGCTTCTGGCTTTATAAATGACCTTACCGTTGCCTAGTCGTAGTTTCCAGAAGCCGATGAGGAGGCAAAGAGCCGCTACTGAGGCGAGTATAAAAGGAGCGGGTTTCCAGATACTCATCAACCAGATACCGAGGAATGGGCCGATGGTCCAGGCAGCGCCGCTATAAAAAAGGCGCAGCGTTTCTATCTCACCAAGCCTGGCGCGAGCGATATAATCCATGACGTAGGCATTGAAGCAAACGGTGATCACCACGACGGATAAAGTCATCAAAGCCAGACCGATAGCAAAAATCCAGTTATCTGTAATTGCACACAAAGTCGAGCCGCCAATGTAAGTCGAGATGGCCAGGGTATAAAGCCATCGTCTCGGTATAATACGGCTAATCCATGGCACCAACAAAGCCATCAGCAACGATAGTATTCCGATTACAAAATAAATTTCTGAGGTCAGTTTCGCATCGGTAAATACACGATACATGGCGATCGGCAGGACTGAAATCAGTATGCCGCGTGCTGCACTTTCCAGAGCCGAAAGAAAAGCAAATGCCTTAACACCTGGGATCGGGATTTGATCGATAACACTAGGATTTCGGTTTCCGTACATGGCAGTCTCTGGATCATGAATGCCGTCAAGTATAGATTGGATGATTGTTTTGTATCTGGCTTTGTGGACGACTTTTTTCGATAGCCGCTAGTCGATTTTTCGATTGGCAGAGGCCGACAATCGATCAGAAAAACAAATTGAATGTCGCCAAACTCATCAAGGTCAATATAGCCCCGCGGCGGAATAATTTTTCACTCGAATTATGAAAGCCATGCGACCCGAGCCAGGTACCGAACATGTAGGTGGCCGCTCCGGGTAAGGCAGTGATGACATCGTCGCCATTTGTTGTACCGCTAATTGAAGAGATTACTGCAAATCCGAGTACAGTAAAAAACGACCAGGTAATAATCAGGGTCCGGCCTTCAATCTTGTCATATGGACCAAGCAGAATGACAGTAACTGCAAGTAAGGCTATATAGGTTCCACCAAAGATAATGCCAGCAATTAATCCCACCAGAATGAGTAACGGAATCGTCATTGGACGTCGATAGCGATAGCCAATTAACATTACGATACAGCACAGCGTAATAATGGCCGATATGATACGTTTCATCTCAACCGGGTCGAGTTCCAGCAATAGCCAGTGGCCAAGTGGCATAAACAGTAAAGTAGGAATTACCATCGACAGGGTGGACCGCCAGTCTATCTGGCGATAGACGGCAGCGAATAAATATATGTTGGAAAAGAAATCGACCACCAAAACCTTTGAGACAATACTATAAGGTGTGAAAAACATAGTTAAGATAGCGAGTATGAATGCCGGGCCACCGAAGCCAGCGAAGCCACGAATTAAACCTGCACCAAAAGCTACGATGGCGATGACCAGCATACCCGGTTCGCCGGAGGTCAAAGATTCAAAACTAGTCAAGATAGTACATAATGGTGGGTCTGGCGATCATGTTCG